>JANPJN010000452.1:0-10024 GCA_031425515.1 Acidobacteriota bacterium
CCTTGGGTGTCCACCATCAGCTGTTCGCTGCGCCGCAGCCGCAGCTCGGAGCGCTTGAGCGCGGTCGTGTCGGTCGCGATGCACAGATAGCCGGTGATAGCGTCACCCTCACGAAGGGGCGATAGCGCAAACGACGCCCACGCGCGTACGCCGGCCGGACCCACTTCCCCCGCATCGAAGACGCCGCTCTCCCCGGTCGTGAGCACCCGGGCCGCGACGTCGGCGAGGTGACCGCGCGCGTCTCCGGTGAAGAGGTCGATGGCGGGCATGCCCGCCGTGGCGGCGTCGTGCCAGCGCGCCCGTGCCGCGCCGTTGGCGAAAACCAGGAGGCCATCCGCGCCCACCGCATAGACGACGCTGAGACTCGTCTCGAGCGCCCAGCGGAGCGAGTCGATGCTGTTGGCCGAAGGCTGCGGGCTCACGTCGTGTGCATTATGCCTGAAGGAAATGCGTCATCGTCAGGTCCTGGTGATCAACGAGTTTCCTGACGGCCGGCATTGCTGCTCGCCGCATTGTCAGGTGCGAGCCGGCGCTGGCACGCTTATGACGGATTCCAGGACGTGCCGCATTTTCGCGACGTCTTGGCCTCGCGGAGCCATCACTTCACGGCCGTGACCCTGACGCCGCAGTACTCGCTCATGCGTCTGGACGCCGCCAGATTCTCGGGCGAACGCAACGGGCCTACCGACGCCTTGATCTTCGCGGGGTCGCGCGCGAGTTGGGCGTCGATGCTGGCGTTCGCGTTCCTGGTCTGCAGCGTCACATCCGCCGCAAGCGAGGCGGGCGCCTGCTTCGCCAGCGTGGCGTTCATCGCCTTCTGCCCGGCAAAATACTTCGTACGCCGCGCCGGGTCTGACAGGTCCACCTTGACGAACTGCGCGAACATCTCTGCCTGCTCGATGATGGTCTTGCAGAACGGCTCGTTCGCGTGCGGCCCGGTGGCGACAGCACCCGCCTGGCTGCCGGACGCGGACACGGCCGCCGTCATGAGTGCCGCGAGCCCGGCCGCGGCGCCGACAATTCCCATCCGAACGTCGAACTTCGCTCGTATCATGCTGGCGTCTCCGTTGAAGGATGCGCCATAGTATCCGACAGATTCCCTGCGAAAGAGGTCGGAATGATCCTGTTTCACCCGAGAGCGTTCTGGTCCTCCACATTGCTGCTGGCCGGACTGGCGTTGCCCGTGCGAGGCGCCGTCGACGCCTCGCCGCCGGCAGGCGTGTGCGATCTCGTCACGCGAGAGGAGGCGGCGGCTGCGCTCGGGGCCGCAGTACCGGCAGGCACGGCGAAGAACATGGACCTTCCGATGCTGGGTGCCACGGTCAAGATGGAGGTGTGCTTCTTCGGCAGCGAGGTGATGGTCGCGCGCTATCCGCTCGGCACCGGCGCGCCCGAGCTCTTTTCCAAATACCGGCAGTCGCTCGCAGCCAAGCCGGCAACCAGCGGCTATGAGAACGTCACCGGTCTGGGCGACGAAGCCTTTGCGGCCAAGGGGCAACTCGCCATCCGCAAGGGCCAGACTGGGCTCATCGTGGACGTCGGGCAGGCACGCGGCGGGGGCGTGAAGGAACTGAAGGCGGAAAGGGCGCTGGCCGCGCTCGCGATCGGACGGCTGTGATCGCCCGTGGCCGCCTTTCGGTCCCTCGCCTGATCCTGCCGGCGCTGCTGGCGAGCAGCGCGTGGACGGCTTACCGCGTAGACGCCCAGTCTCGGAGCTTCCCAGCGCCGCTGAACATTCCCCTCGTTGCTGGTCTCGTGACCGTCGGGGCCGTGCGGCAGCCGGACAAGGGGGACGACGGATCGATCCTCACCGTCGACAGCCTGTCAGCCGACGCGGTCGGCCACCTTGAAGGCGTCTGTCAGCCCACTCTCGCGAGCGTCTCGTCAAGTCCGGCGAAGCGCGCGTTCGCGGCCTGCGCGCGGGCGGGGCACGCTCGTCGCCTTCGCGAACGCAGGTGCCTTGAAGTAGAACTCGAGCATGGATTTGAGCGGCGCGGCATCTCCACGTAGACGGCTGCGAAGCGCTGCACCCTCCCAGCAGTCAACCAGCAGACTCGCCAGGCGCGGCGTGTCGGAATCGCCTGGAATGTCGCCTCTTTCCCGTGCCTCTTCGAGGCAGACGGCGATGCGTCGGGCGATTTCGGAAAAGCACGCGTCGATCTTTCGCCGAAACACTTCGCTGACGCCCGACAACTCCTGTCCGAGTCCGCCCAACAGACAGCCCAAGTACCCTTCCTTCCGGTAGCTCTGTTGCGTCAACTCGAAGAACCGGCGCACACGCACCAGCGGCGCACGGCTGCTGTCTTCGAGGCAGACGTCGAGGCCCGCATGCACTTGCCGCATGTACTGGTCGACGATCTGAAGCGCGAAGTCTTCCTTGTCCTTGAAGTGATGGTAAAAAGAGCCCTTCGGAGTAGCCGTAGCCGCCAGCAGCGCCTGAATGCCGAGATCGTTATAGCCATGCTCCAGGAGCATGGCCCACCCGGCATCGAGCAGGCGCTGCTTGGTTGGATGCGTCATCTGCGAGCGACCTAGTTTGTAACCTTGACCTTCGCGATCATGTGGTCGATCACCAGGCTGTGCTCACGCTGCGGACTGAACATGATGATCTCGGCGTCGGACTCGACTTTCACGTTGTGGCCGGGCGGCCAGTAGAACAGGTCGTTCGCATTCACCGTCTCGCACGCACCCTTCGCATCGGTCGTGGTAATCCGCCCGCGCAAGACGAAACCCCAGTGAGGGCACTGGCATCGGTCGCCCTCCAATCCGACGAAGAGCGGCGTGGTATCGACCCCTGCTGAAAGAGTGAAACACTCGCCGCTGATCTTGTCGAATCCTCTCACGTCGCCAAAATCCATTCGCTGACGGATCACGGCACCTGGGATCTCCATCCTGACCTCGACGCCATCCTTTGGCACGCGCATGTCGTCCTCCTTTGGTTGACGAGCTGTGTGGCCGCTGACTAGACCGGTCGGTCTAGTGACGCAGCATACCACGGCCTGACGACTCCGGTGCACATCGCGATGAGAGGGCGCGGAGGCAGCCGGCTGCGAGTTCCGTCCCTGACACCCAGCCCAATAAAACTTGATTTGAAAACCATGTACAAGTCTCGACGGGAGCGTGCGTTACGAGTTCTGGGATTCACAGCTTCCTGTCCGGCGAGCGAGGACATCGAGGTGTTGGGTCAGGCGTTTTTGGAGCCATGCCGTGGCGGGTGGCATCCCCAACCGCTTTAGGCAGATTGAAGAGCAGGATCTCCTGGTCAACCGGGAAGAAAGACGATGCCGTCCGGGTCGTCGCCGGCCGGAATATGCCTACGACGATTCCTCGTTCGATGTCGATGACCGAGATGGCACCGACACGGTGCCGGGCCAGAAGTTGGTCACGTACGCGCGCGACCCGTAGGCCGAAACAGCCAGCATGTGAGATCCCGCCTGATTCGTCGGAATGGCGTTCAGGATCCTCCGGCTCGGCACGTCGACAACAAGAACTTCCTGACGGCCTTCGCGGGTGACGTAGAGACGTTGCTGATCGCGCGACACCGAAAGTCCGTGCGGCGCGCGTCTGGGCGAGAGAGGTCGACCACCAACAGCGTGTTGCCGGGATTATCCGTCAGATCGGAGCTGCGGTAGGTAATCAAGGGGATGAGCAGTCTGTAGCCGCAGACGTCCTCTTGGCGGGGGGCGTGCCAGATGGCTACGCGCTCGGGGGCATGGGCCGCTCGTGGATGATCATCCAGTTGAGGCCGAACCGATCTCTGAGCTGGCCGAACCGCGTCGCGAAAAACGTCTCGTGAATCGGCATGAAGATTTCCCCACCATCCGAGAGCGCCGAAAAGATGCGCTCCGCCTCGGCATCGCTATCGACATTCAGCGTCAGATAGGCGCTGCGCATCGGCTGGGCGTTCGGGATGTCAGCGCCAATCAGCTCGGTACCGCCGATGGAGATGCGCGCGTGCAGGATCGCGTCCTTCCAGTCCGTCTTGACCTGGCTTCGATCCGGCGCCTGTCCGTGCGTCATCATCCCAATCTACCCACCCAGATGCTGCTCGTAGAAGCGGAACGCTTCTGCGCAAGTGCCTGCGAAGTTCACATCCGTGAGCATTTTCATTAGTGCTGATCTCCCGTTCAACACGTGTCGCTGCTGATGTCGGCTGGGCCCGGGGTCGGGCCGTCTCCGCTCAGCGCGCGTGCCTGGCGGGCTTCCACTGGCCTCGCGCCACGACGGCGGGCGCGTGGGCGAGTACCGTCGCTGGCATCGCGTGGGCGCGATCTCGGGATCTTCGATCCCCGCGAGGATCTCCAGGTCGACACGCTCAGTCAATTCGAGCACTGGTGGGCGACGCCCGTGCAGTTCGTGCTGCTCCTCTTTGGACTGGCGAATGCCGGTGTCCGGTTCGAGCAAGTCGGACCGGGCACGTACTTCGTGCTGGCTGGACTGCTGATCGGCAAGCCGATTGGCATCGTGTTGTTCTCCGGCGCCGCCCGTCTGGCAGGAGCGAGTCTGCCCGCTGGAATCCGTCTCGCCGACCTGGTCGTCATCGGCATTACCGCGGCGATCGGCTTTACCGTCTCCCTATTCTTCGCGACGGCCGCATTTCCGGCGGGTGCGGCCCTGGCCGAAACGAAGATGGGAGCCCTTCTCAGCTTCACCGCCGCGCCCCTCGCCCTCATCGTCTCACGCTTTCTGAGACGGCGAGTCGCCTGAGATGTCGGTCCCGCAGCGCGAGATTGAGAATCCACCACTGCGCGCGTTCGCTGCTACATCCACGGCGATATGACCGTGATTGATGTCCACGCCTTCGGCTTTACCTATTCAGGCGCACAACGCCCCGCCGTTCGCGGTGTGTCCTTTACGGTCGAATCACGCGAGATCCTCGTTCTGCCCATCGGACTGGCGCTGCTGTTGTGCACCCCGCTGTCGATGCGGCGCTATCCTCGTGATCGGTGCGACGAGCCGCGCGCCCGCGCTTGTCCTGGCCGTGGTCATGTTCGAGCGGACCCTGTCGCGAGAGTCGTAGATACCGTCACACGAATGGATGCGACGCTACTGTGCAGCGAGGCGGATTATTTCTGCCTCGGGTCTGTCAGGCCGCGATCGGCCAGTGGAAACGCGCCCTCGCGCAACAGGCGGACGCCTTGCATGAGAGAGCGGGCGACATTGCGCACCTCACTCTGAACGTCGGTGTCCTTGTCCAGCGCATCGTGGCTGGTCGCGTAGGGTTCGTAGTACCCGATGTATCGGTCGAGAAGTGCGGCCGGCGCCGCGGGCACCAGGTGCATGTCCTGGAGCCAGTCGGCGAGTGAACGGCGAAGCGTGTCGGCACCCACCGCATCTCCATGGACGACGATGCCGAAGAGCCTGCCCGCCAGGTGCCGCGGGTAGTGCCATCCGCGCAACTCAAGCGCTTTCGCTTCGTCCGGCTTCTTGCCGTGCGTCGTGGTCGGATCGGGATTGCCGCCGTCAGCGCACACCAGCCGGTCCATCATCAGCTTGAGGACACTCGGCGCCTGATACCAGTACACAGGCGTGATGATCAGAATGGCATGTGCGCGCACCCACCGCGGATACAGTTCGCTCATCCAATCATTGACCTGTCCCATCGCGTGGTTGGGGTAACACGAGCACGGCCAGTGGCATAGTGGCATCGCGGTGGAGACACAGGCCTTACAAGGCAGAATCTGCCGGCCGTACTGCGCCGTGAGCATGCTGAGATCGAGAAGATCGCAGATCGCCCCGGTCCCTTCGATTTCCTGACGCGCGATCTGGATCAGGCGAAATGTCTTCGACATTTCGCCGGGACACGTTTCATCGTGACGTGCCGCCGCCGAGATCAACAGGACCTGCGAGGTGGAGGCGGGATCACCGTGGTCCGCAGCCGCTGTCTGGATCCGCTCCCGTGTCTCGAGCCATTCCAGCGGTAAGTCGAATGCGGGATCGTCGAACTCAGAACCCGCCTTCCTGGTGCGGGGGCTCTTGTGGTACTCGTCGTAGTTCTTCCATGCGGTCTCGATGATCCGATCTATTTCAGCGCGGCACTCGTCGAAGGCCGGGTCATAGAAGCGCTCGCTGATTCTCCGCGCGAAGTCTTCCCGCGTGAGCTTGACGTTTCCCTGTCCCGTGCGGACGTCTGGCATGTGTCTCTCCGTCAGGTCAACTTCGCCGCCAATATGTCGATGGCCTCGATCGTCGGCGGCTCCGCCAGCAGGTCGGGCGCCTTGGCCATCAGCGCCGCCGCGATCGGCCCGGCCAGATGCGCCTGGCGTCCCGCGTCATCCGCAAACGCGTCGAAGATGCCAAACGTCGACGGTCCCATCCGCCAGGCGAACCACACCGTCGTGGCGGGCTCGCCGTTGGCGAGCGCAAGAGCGCTCCTGAGCAGAGCGGCGACTTCCTCCTCTTTCCCCGGTTTGGCTTCGAGTCGAGCGAGCAGAGCGACATGAACCATGGCAACCATCCCTTCAAGACTGACGTAAACACTGACGTGCTGATGCCGCGCGTGTGTGAGCAGAGCGGGGGCTAGCGCGCACCCTCGGAGAGGACCTTGAGCACAGAGGCCGCCGTCACCCTGTCACCGTGAGACCGGCTGGTCTGGGCAAACGTGACGACGCCGTTCCTGTCGAACACGAACGTCGACGGGTATGCGGTTTCCTGGGGCGCGTCCCACCGAAGCCCGTAGGCCTGGGTGAACGCGTAGTCGGGATCGGGAAGGATCCGAAATGCGCTCGGCAGGGGCGCGCGGGTGGTGAGCGCGGCTGCGTGTTCTCTGAGCCCATCGGCCGGGCCAGGATAGACGAACAGCACGCGAGCGCTGGCGGCCTCGAACTTGGGCGCGTTGGTCAGGTAATCGCCGAACTGGCGGGTGCAGAACGGACATTGGTAGCCCGGAAATCCGCGGAGCACGACGAGCACCACGGACCCGCGGGCGAGCTGGTCCGACAAACGCACCGTTGCCCCATCGAGTCCCTGCAGGGTGAAGTCTCGTGCCTTGTCGCCCACCTTCGGCGTCGCCTGCGACATCGGCGCCATCTGCCCCTGCGCCACCAATGGCGACAGGCACCCCGCCACGATCAGCGCGGCGACGATGCCTCGCCCTCGAGAGAACGTCATTAGTCGTCTGATCATCTGCTCCACTCCTGCGCCACGCTCGTACGAACACCGAGAATTTACCATCCCCCAATCAATGTGCGCCGGTCTGTGGTTTATTCCATTCGTTGTCAAAACAGACGACTCACGCGAACCCCACGGGAATAAACCGCGTGCCGGCCGGTATTATCGGAGTGCGGCTGAAGTGTCATCAGCCGCCGCCAGCGCATGCGTGAACGTGACCCGGCCTCGTCGGACCGACTGTGGACTGCCTTCGAGGCGGAGGCAATGCCGCACGTCGATCGGCTATTCCGGCTGGCGATGTGGTGGGAACGGGATCGCCGGGAAGCTGAGGATCTCGTGCAGGACACGCTGGTCCAGGCGCTGCAGTCGTTTCATCGATTCACCCCCGGCACCAACTGCCGTGCCTGGCTCGTGACCATCCTTCAGCACGTGCGGAGCAACCGTCGACGGGCGAAGGCCCGCCGTCCGACGGTCGAAGATCCGGATGACCGCATCGCGGAGACGGTGCCGTTCGTGCCACCGGTGCCCCAGCATCTCACCGACGAAGACGTGCTGGCGGCGCTGCGCGGAATACCAGACGCCTATCAGGACATCATTCTGCTGTGTGACGTGGAAGAGCTGACCTACAAAGAGATCGCTGACGTGCTGTCGATCCCGATGGGGACGGTCATGTCGCGCCTCCATCGCGGCCGCGCGGTGCTGCGTCAACACCTGGCGTCGGCGCGCCGCGTCGACGCCGCTCCTCCGCGCCTCGACGCGGCATCGTCAGAAGGGTCCGGGTAGCTATGGAGTGCCGGGAGGCTCGACAGCTCGCCGAAGCCTACGTCAGCGAGCAGTTGCTGGTCGAAACCATGCGGGCGATGGTCGCGCATCTCGAGCGGTGTCCGGCGTGTCGTGCCGAGGTCGAGGGGTTGCGCCGCGTTCGCCGTGCGACCCGCTCGGCGTTCGATGCGGCCGTCGATCTGGCGCCCCGACCAGAATTCGTGGCCGGGCTCGCGTCGCGGCTGCAGGCGGGCACCGTGCGCCGACCCGTCAACGCGATGCCGCGTCGCCAGTGGCTGGCGCTTGCCGCCAGCGGCCTGCTCGCGGTCGGTGCTGGATGGGGATGGCGCACGTGGTCCGCGAGCCTCTCGGCGCTCATGCACGCCGCCGTTGGAGATCATCAGTTCTGCGCGCTCACGTTCAAGCTGGCCGAACGGCCCATTCCCCTCGACGAGGCCGCTCGCCGCTACGGCGGGGTCAATGCGTCCATGATCACCGTCGCACCGTCCACCGACACGCTGAGCGGCGGGGCGCTGCGCATCATCGAGCGCCACTCGTGCGTATTCGACGGCCACCGTTTCGCGCACATCGTGCTGCGCTACAAGGACACGGCCGTCTCGCTGATGGTGACCGACGACCCGCGTCCAGGTGCAGCGTGGGTGCCGGACTTCGCGATGATCGATGAGCACCCTTCGCGGCTGCCTGCCACCGAGGGCCTCCAGGTCGCATCGTTCCGAGGTCCGCGACACGTGGTGTTCGTGGTGTCATCGTTGCGGGACGACGACGTCCAGGAGGTCGCGCAGGCGATGGCAGGCCCGGTATCGAGGGTCTTGGCGGAGGCATAGCAGGGATATCCGGCTTGCCGGATTGATAAGGAGCACCGTGTCTGACCGTCCGCCTCGATCCGCCACCCGTCGCGAACTCCTGAAGTTGAGTCCGTTGCTTTTGCTGGGAGGCTTTGCATTACCCACATGGCGCGACCGACTGCTCGAGGCAGGCGTCGCGTCGAGCGATCGCGCGTCGAGTTGGCTGTTCCGCCAGGGTCACCTGGCGGCATCCCATCCCGATGCCGCGGTGGTCCCCTTCTCGCAGTTCCCCTACAACGGCTACGATCTGCTCGAGCCAGCGATCGACTTCGACCGCTGGACGCTCGCGGTCGGCGGATCGGTGGCCCATCCCGGCAACTACACGCTCGACCAGATCCGTGCGCTGCCCAAGCAGGCCCACAACACGCGGCACGTGTGGAGCGCAGCCGCTTGATCGGCGTACTCTCGAGTCCTGCGAGCCTGCGAGTCCTGCGAGTCCTGCAGTATTCCATCAACGGATTGAACCCTTCGCCCGGACGCATCGCGACGAGGGCGACGTGGCGGCAGGTGCGCGGATGATTTACAAGATTGTGTCGGCGGCGGAGTGGAGCGACGCGGAGCTGACGCAGGTCTTCGTCGGCTCGGCCGCCGATCGGCGCGATGGATTCATCCATCTGTCAACCGGGTCGCAGGTCCGCGGCACGGCGGCGCGGCACTTTGCCGGTCAGGACGACCTGCGCCTGGTCGTCGTCAGCCCGGCCGCGCTGGACATTCGCTGGGAACCATCCCGGGACGGGGCGTTGTTCCCGCACCTCTACGGCCCGTTGCCGCTGGCCGCCGTACGAGCGGTGCACGTCCTGCGCCTGGACGAGGCCGGTGTCCACGGTTTTCCAGCCGGCCTGGAGTGACCCGAGTCGGCGGCAGCGGGAGGAGGTGCCGCGGACCGATGGCGTTCTCTTCGAGCGTCGGACCGCCCGATCGAGCGACAATTCGACATGGAGCACGCGCGCCAGCTCGCCGCCGCCATCGACGCGGCAAACGGGCTCACCCTGGTGCTGACCGGTGCGGGTGTCAGTGTGGCGAGCGGCATCCCGACCTTCCGCGGCAGCGACCCTGGGGCGATCTGGGCGCACGACATCACCGAGATGGCGACGCTGAGCTTCTACACCGCCGACCCGGTGGGATCGTGGCGCTGGTATCGCCAGCGCTTCCTCCCGGTCCTCGCGGCGCAGCCGAACCCGGCCCACCATGCCATCGCCGCACTCGAGCGCTGGCAGGCGAGGCGGCGCCGCGACTTCCTGCTGGTCACGCAGAACATCGACCCGCTGCACGAGCGTGCCGGCTCG
>JANPJN010000453.1:0-1767 GCA_031425515.1 Acidobacteriota bacterium
TCCGCTGGCAGAACGCGCTCTTCGCGCTGCTGCCGGCGTGCGATGCCGCGGCGATCCTCGTGGCGTCGGCACGCGCCTCGGACATCCCCCGCCTGAGGCGGACGATCGTCAACGGCCTGCTGTTCACCGCCAGCGCGTGCGTCGCGTTCCTTCCGCAGATGATCGCGTGGCACGCAATCTACGGCACGTGGCTCGCGGTCTCTCCGGTCGGTCCCCAGATCCGGTGGAACGACCCGCACCTGGCCGACATCCTCTGGTCGTCGCGCAACGGCCTCTTCAGCTGGTCGCCCGTGCTCTACTGCGCGGCGATCGGCCTCGTGATCTTCGCGTGGGCGCAACCGGCCATCGGCCTGCCCGCCCTGCTCGTCCTCGCGGTGATGACGTACTTCAACGCCTCCATCCAGGACTGGTGGGGCAGCGCCGGTTTCGGCGGGCGGCGCTTCGAGGGCACCATTCCGATCTTCTGCCTCGGCGCGGCCGCATTCCTCTCGTCCGCAGTCTCCCTGACCCGCCGTCATCCGGGGCGGGTCGTCGCGGCCGCCGGCTCCGCCCTCGTCGTGTGGAACCTCGCGCTGATGAGCGCCGCCCAGGACGGCATCGTCCGCATCGGCGAGGCCCTGTCGTTCGGTGATGCGGCCGCGGCGCAGTCACGCGCCGTCCATCGATGGATCGGCAACCCGTTCACTTATCCGGCGAGTCTCGCGTTCGCGCTTCGCAACGGCCTTCGGCCCGCCGACTACGATCTGCTGTCGGCGAATCGATTTCTGATTGATCCGCTGCGTCCCTACGGACGGGTGGATATCGGTGGAGGCGATGCGTGGCTGATCGGTGACGGATGGCACGGGGTGGAGCGCGAGGGCGACATCACGTTTCGCTGGGCCAATACACCTGCGACGCTGCTGATACCTCTTGAGCGTGCGGCGGCCCTGACGGTGCAGATTCGGGCGCACGCCTTCACCTACCCGGGCTCAGCGGGCCAGACGCTGACTCTCGTCGTGAATGGGCGCTCCTTCGGGCCGAGCGTCCTGGGCGGAAAATGGGAGACGCTGGAATTCGCAACCGGCAAGGACACCTGGCGTGGCGGCGTCAACCGCATGGAACTGCGGTTCGCTTATGCGCGAACCCCGATCGAGGTAGGCCTCGGAGCCGATCCCCGACCGCTCGGCGGGGCCGTGGATTACATCCGTATCCAGGAGCCGTAGAGCCCCGACCGGAAGTGCGCGGTTGCGGTCTGGCACCGTCCATCGGATGTCGCACCAGGTCGCCGATCGCGGCTCTTCCGGAGCGCCAACACTGCTCCTCCGGGCCAGGTCCCTTTAGTTACCGCACCCGATCGCTGTCCCAACCAGTCGCCACCATGCCAGCGGCAGGTACTCGACGACAAGGACGGCCAGCATGAGGGCCTGTTTCCAGGTGTCGCCCGCCCAGATGGCCCGGTACTCCTGCGAGGTTGGACCCAACCTTTGCGTTGCAGAGACAGTTAGAAGATACGCGGCGAGAGCCCAGGCGTGCGCTGTGACGTAGAGGAGCGCCACCGGCCACGCCAGCAAGGGTCTGGAGGTCACCGCAGGCAGAAGATCGTAAGGATCCCGACACGTTCGCTCAAAACACAGGTCGAACACGAGAACGGCGACACATGGAAAGAGGATGAGCCACCCGCGGATGAGCCATCGTTGAATGGCGCGCGGACTATTGCCGGGCGGATCGGCACTGCCACGCGTCGTAGTAGGCGGTTGTTTCAACATGTTCGTAGGTCGAGAGGAAGGC
>JANPJN010000454.1:0-3271 GCA_031425515.1 Acidobacteriota bacterium
CCGCTGAATGCGGCCACCGACGGGCAGGCCGCTCGGCACGCGATCCGGAATCGTGCGATCGAAGCCGGGATCGTCCAGCGCGCGCAGGAAAGCGATGAGATCCCCCTGCCCACGACCGCGCATGTTCAGCCCGCGCGCCAGAGGGTCGATCTGTTCGCGGCTCACCAGCGGATTCAGGCCGCGGCCGCCTCGACCCCCGCGGCGCCCTCCACCGCGACTGATCCGCTGGTAGAAATCAATCACGTCCGGAAGCGTCGTGAAGACGCCGTTGTGCATGTAGGGGCCGGTGACGGAGAGGTTGCGCAGCGACGCGGTCCGGAACGCGTAGGTCCTGTTCACCCCGGAGTCCGACTCCGTCAGGCCGGGATTGTCCGGCACGCCCAGCACATGTGCGGTGAAGTCCGAGAACATCGGCCCCGCGTGGCAGTTGATGCATCCGGTGGACTGGAACCGTTCCATGCCGCGCACCTGCTCGGCACTGAGCGCGGTCGTGTCGCCGCGCATATAGCGATCGAACGGCGCGTTGACGGTGACGAGCGTCCGCTGAAACGCCGCGAGCGCGCGCCCGAGGTTCTGCTCGGTCACCGGCCTGCTTCCCGCGAACGCGCGGGTGAACAGCCGGCGATACTCCGGAATGGCATTCAGCCTCGAGGCGACCGTCGCCACGGCATGGGTCTCGGAGTATGCGCCGCCGCGCATCTCGTCCAGGGCCTTGATCGGCTCGAGCGCCTGCGTTTCGAGGCTGCGAACCCGGAGGTCCCAGAACATCGGCGCGGCTGCCGGCACCGGGCCGCCGCCAGCGGTCAGCCCGTTGAAACCGACATTCAGCACGGTCTGGCTGTTGCGCTTCACGATCCTCGCCGGGTGGCCCGGAGCGAAGGCCCTGACAGCGCCAAGCCCTTCGCCGCCCGACCCGATCGCCAGCGCCAGGCCGTCGGCGTACCCGAACGCCGGATGATGGCAGGTCGCGCACGCGACATCTTTCTGGCCTGACAGGATGGGATCCCAGAACAGCAGGCGCCCGAGGGCCACTCGTTCGGGCGTGGTGGGATTGTCGGCGGGCGCGGGCAGCGTCGTCGGCAGCGCCGCGAGGCGCGCCTGAGCGACGGTCGTCGGCGCGCTGACGATCACGAGGCCCGTGGTCAGGCAGCCGGCCACCGCGAGCGCCATGGGCATCCGTGGCCGTTGCCACACAGGTTGCAGTCGTCGTAGTGTGCGCATCAGGAAATCCTCGCCCGGAGTGAAGCCGCGGCCGGGCCGTTGTCCACGTCGCTGGCTATTCAATCTACGGCGGACAGCCCGCTCCCGTTTGCCCGTCACGGTTTTGTCACAGCCGTGGCGGCGACCGCGAACGGTAGTCTGTCCACGCGAAACAGGAGTCGCACGGATGAACACCACCGCAAAGCTCATGACGGCCATGGTCGCCTTGTCGGTCACCACCGCCCTGGCGGCGGACTGGCCAGGCATCTACGGACCGCGACGCGACCACACTTCCGATCAGAAGGGCGTCATGCGCACCTGGCCGGCGGAAGGCCCGAAGGTGCTGTGGACGTCGCCCGTCAAACCGGGCTTCGGGGGCCCCGCGATCAGCGGTGGCAAGGTGTATCTCCTGGACAGAGACGAGCAGGTCGGAGACACGCTCCGCGTCTTCGATCTGTCCAATGGCAAAGAGCTCTGGAGCTTCGCCTACGACGCGCCCGGCAGTTTCATGTTCGCTGGATCGCGCACGACACCGACGGTCGATGGCGATCACGTGTACACGGTGGGACCGCTGGGTGATCTCTACGCCATCAACACGCGCACGCACAAACCGGTCTGGCGCAAGAACATCTGGAAGGACTTCGGCGGCGGGGAACTGCCGCAGTGGGCCGTCGTGCAGAACCCGCTGATCCATGGCAACCACGTGATCGTGGCGCCCCAGACCTCGCAGGCGGGGGTGGTGGCGTACGACAAGCTGACGGGTGATCTCAGGTGGAAATCCCCGGCGCTCTCCGGCACGGTCGGCTACGTGACGCCGTCCATCGTCAGGGTCGGCGCCAGAGATCATCTCGTCATGATCACGGCCGCCGTCGGCCGGGGTCGCACGTCGAGAGACGGCAGCGTCAACGGGCTCGATCCAACGAGCGGGAAGGTCCTGTGGACGTACACGAACTGGCAGTGCGCTTACCCCGTTCCGCAGGCGGTGGATGCCGGGGACGGCCGTGTGCTCATCACCGGGGCCTATGGCGCCGGCTCAGCGATGATCAGGATTCAGGAGAAGGGCGCCGGCAACTACGCGGTCACCGAGTTGTTCAAGAACCCCGATTTCGGCTCCCACACGCAACCGCCCGTGTTCCACAACGGCCACTTCTACTCGCACTACACGGTCAACGAGCGATCTGACGGCCTGGTCGCGATGAGCCTCGACGGTCAGGTCCGGTGGAAGACGGATCAGAAGCCGGCGTTCGTCCGCGGCGGATCCATTCTGGCCGACGGCCTGCTGCTCACGACCGATGGGGACACGAAGCTGTATCTGGTAGACCCCGATCCCTCCGGCTTCAAGCCGATCGCCAGTGCCGTAGTGCTCGAACCCGGCGACAACTGGGCCCCGCTGGCACTCGCCGATGGCACGCTCCTCATACGAGGGCAGAAGCAGCTGAAAGCCCTGCAGGTGGCGCCGCGATCTTCTCGATGAGCGGCCACAACCGTCAGTAGACCGCCTTCGGCGGGTCCAGCGTCCGGCAGGGGGAGGTCTACGTTGCCGCCGACCGGCGGTACAGCATGTAGGTGAAGCGGCCGTGCAGCCAGACTTCCCCCGCGGCGTCATCATGCCTGGGATCGATGGCCTCGTCGTTGACGTGCGCATAATCGCCCCCGAGGCGGGCCACTTCTTCGACCAGACGGGTCGTCGTGTTCTCCATGAGCTCCCGGTAACACTGGTCCCAGAGCGCGTCGCGGTGCGCAAGCGTGCCGGCGACCCGGCCGCTATCGGCCTCGATGGTGTGCTCGGCGACAAGATCCGTGTCGAGTGGCGGCAGCTCGCGGTGCCAGTAGACGATGGGCGCGGCAGTGTCGTGGCGGGCGGTCACGGGGACTCCTTGCAATACGTTGGGCAGACACACCCATCTGAGACGTCCAGATGGACCTGCAACAGTAGCGGAATGACTGAGGTGGGGTCTGTTCAATACTGAGCACCCCTGGGCGGGCCGCCCGACGCCGAGCAGTCATCGATTAGCGGTTGCAGAGCTACCGGGAACGGGGAGAATACCGTCCGTCAGGCTCGCTGTTGATG
>JANPJN010000455.1:0-2028 GCA_031425515.1 Acidobacteriota bacterium
CCGATCGGCATGGCGATCGGCGGGCTGGACTTCACCAACCTCTTCGTCACCCTCAATGGTGCGACCTACCCGTCGCTCGCCGCCGCCCAGGCGGCCGGAGCGCCGACGATCAACTACGGACGCTTCGCAAATACGGTCTTCGAGTTTCTCACCGTGGCCTTCGTCATTTTCCTGCTCCTCCGGCAGATCAACCGCCTGAAGACGCCCGAGCCGGCCGCCCCAAAAGACGACGCGAAGGACTGCCCCTTCTGCGTGTCGCGCATTCCCGGCAAGGCCACGCGTTGCCCGCACTGCACCTCCGATCTCGGACACTCGGCCGCCCTGGCCTGATTGTCCTGCCTCCCCGCATAGCCATCCACTTGATCCCGGTCGATCATTTCCGACACTATTCAAGGGATCGGTTGCCCTCAGGGGAGGTCTATGGAACTGCAGAGCCCGGACTTACCAGGGCAGCTCGACCATCGCAGCACCACCTCGCAGGACCGGTTCCTCGTGGACCTGGACGACGCCCTGCGGCCGTTGTCGGACCCTGACGAGATCACCTCCACAGCCGCCCGCGCGCTGGGCCAGCACCTCCACGTCAACCGCTGCGCCTACGCCATCGTCGAGGACGACGAGGACACGTTTCTGCTAACGGGCGATTACAACAACGGCGTCGGCAGCATCGTCGGGCGCTACACGTTCAGGCAGTTCGGCGAAGAGTGCCTGCGCCTGATGCGGGCTGGTGAGCCATACGTCGTCGAGGACGCCGAATCGGACCCACGGATCACAGAGGCGGAGCGGCCGTCGTACGAGCTGACCGCGATTCGCGGTGTGGTCTGCGTGCCGATCCGGAAACAGGGCCGGTTCGTAGCCGCCATGGCGGTGCACACGACCGGGGTCCGGGCGTGGAGGATTGACGAGATTGAGCTCGTCCAGCGAGTGGCGAGCCGGTGCTGGGAGTCGATCGAGCGCGCACGGGTGACCAGGGATCTCAGGGAGAGCGAGCACCTGTTTCGGGAGCTCGCGAACTCGATCGCCAACCTGGCGTGGATGGCGAACCCGGACGGCTGGATCTACTGGTACAACAACCAGTGGTACGCGTACACCGGGACGACGCCGGAACAGATGCGCGGGTGGGGCTGGGAGAGCGTGCACGATCCGGCGGTGCTGCCGGATGTGAAGGAGCGCTGGGCCCATTCGATTGCCGCCGGAATCCCCTTCGAGATGGTCTTTCCGCTTCGGGCCGCGAACGGTGAGTTCCGACGCTTCCTGACCCGCGTGAACCCGGTGCGGGATTCCCAGGGCCGGGTGGCGCACTGGTTCGGGACGAATACCGACGTGGAGGATGAACGGCGGACGGCGGAGGCCAACGTGATGCTGCGGCACCGGGAGCAGCAGTTGCGCGCCGAGGCGGAAGCGGCCAACCGGGCGAAAGACGAGTTTCTCGCGATGCTCGGGCACGAGCTGCGCAACCCGCTCTCGCCGATCCTGACGGCGCTCCAGTTGATGAAGCTGCGGCCGAACGAGCCGTCCGAGCGGGAGCGGACGGTGATCGAGCGCCAGGTCAGCCACCTCACGCGCCTCATCGACGATCTGCTCGACGTGTCGCGCATCGCACGCGGCCTGGTGCAGTTGAAACAGGAACCGCTGGACATCGCCGATGTGGTCGCCCGAGGCATCGAGATGTCGAGCCCGCTGCTCGAACAGCGGGCGCATGCCCTGTCGGTGAACGTGCCGCGCGGACTGATCGTGCTGGGCGACACGACCCGTCTGAGCCAGGTGATCTCGAATCTGCTCGCCAACGCGGCCAAGTACACGAACAACGGCGGCCGGATCAACGTGACGGCTGCAGAGGCCGACGGACAGGTCGTCGTGCGCGTCCGCGACACGGGGATGGGCATCGAACCCGACGCCCTGCTTCACATCTTCGACCGCTTCGTTCAGGAACCGCAGGCGATCGATCGCGCGCAGGGCGGCCTCGGGCTCGGCCTGACGATTGTACGGAGCCTCGTGGAGCGCCACGGCGGAACGGTTGCCGCGTCGAGT
>JANPJN010000456.1:0-5590 GCA_031425515.1 Acidobacteriota bacterium
CTCACGGCGGGCCACACCCTCACGCTCGACGACCCGCTCGCGCACGTCCGGATCGACGGGCGTGAAGTGGAGTTCTGGCGCGAGGCGGGGATTCACTATCTGGTGCCGTGCGTCTCGAAAGACGGCACCATCGCGGTGATGGCGCTCGGCCGGAAGGCGAGCGCCGAGCCGCTCAGCAGCGAGGACATGGCGCTGCTCGCCGCCGTCGCCGCGCAGGCCGCCACCGCGCTCGAGAACGGGCGTCTCTACCGTCAACTGCACGTCAAGGCGGACGAGCTCCAGCGCCTCCGGGAGTTCAGCGAGAACATCCTCGAATCGCTGAACGACGGCCTCGCCGTCGTCAATCGCGACGACCGGATCGTCCGGTGGAACCGGCGCCTCGAAGAGCTCTACGGCGTGCGCCACGAGGATGCGGTGGCGCGCTCCCTCGACGAGATCTTCGAGCCGGCGTTCCTCGAAGTCCTGCGATCGGCGCGCCGCGAGTCGCCCGAGGGGGCGGCCTTCTACCGGGTGCCGCTCGCCACGCGTCACGAGCGGTCGCGCCGCGTGCTGGTCAACGTCGCCACCACACCCCTGCGCGACTCAGAGGGGGCGATTGCCGGCACCATCGTGATCGTCGAGGACATCTCGGCGCGCGTGCAGCTCGAAGAGCAGCTGCAGATCTCCGAGAAGATGGCGTCGATCGGTCTGCTCGCGGCCGGCGTGGCGCACGAGGTCAACACGCCGCTGACGGGCATCTCGAGCTTCACGCAGATGCTGCTCCAGGGGGCGGACGAGAACGATCCCCGCACCCGTGTTCTCGAGAAGATTGAGCGCCAGACCTTCCGCGCCGCGAAGATCGTCAACGGCCTTCTGAATCTCGCACGCCCCGCGAAGGTAGACAGCGGCCCGGTCGATCTGAACGCCGTCATCAACGACGTGCTCTCGCTCCTCGATCACCAGCTCCGCACGGGCAGCATCCAGATGCGCAAGGAGCTCAACTTGTCGCCCCTCATCGTGCAGGGCATCGAGTACAAGCTCCAGCAGGTCTTCCTCAACCTCTTCCTCAACGCGCGCGACGCCATGCCGCGCGGAGGCTGGCTCACGGTCGTCACCCGCGCCGACGGCGCCGATGCGGTCGTCGAGATCGCCGACACCGGCTCGGGCATTCCCGCCGAGCAGTTGTCGCGCATCTACGATCCGTTCTTCACGACCAAGGAGATCGGCAAGGGCACCGGGCTTGGGCTGTCGATCACCTACGGGATCCTCCAGGAGCACGAAGGCACGATCACGTGCGACAGCTCCATCGGCCAGGGGACGCGCTTCACGCTGTCTCTGCCGGTGGCCGCTTCCCGGGCCGCCGCCGCGCAGGCGCCGGCCGCCAGGCAGGCGTGATCATGCGCCGCGCCGACGTCTCCGACATGCCCCCCGCGCCACCCGCCCGCGCCGGCTCGATCCTCGTCATAGACGACGAGGAGATCATGCGGGAGATCCTCGAAACGCTGCTCTCGCGGGAGGGGTACGACGTGCGGCTCGCCGCGGACGCCTCCGAGGGACTGGCGCTGTTGCGCGCGACGCCGTTCGACGCCGTCATCGTGGACATGATGATGCCAGGGATGGACGGCATGGCGACGCTCAACGAGATCAAGAAGCTGGACGACGACCTGCCGGTGCTGATGATCACCGCGTTCGCGTCGATCGAGAACGCCATCACCGCCATGAAGCGCGGCGCATACGACTACATCACCAAGCCGTTCAAGAACGACGAGGTGCTCGTCGTCCTCCGCAACGCGCTCGCCCAGCGGCGGCTCGTCGCCGAGAACCGCGCGCTGCGCCAGAACCTCCAGGCGCGCGCCAACCGGTTCGGAGAAATCGTCGGCCGCAGCGCACGCATGCGCCAGGTGTTCGACCTGATCATCCAGGCGGCGCCGAGCCGGGCCACGATCCTCATCAACGGCGAGAGCGGCACCGGCAAGGAACTCGTGGCGCGGTCGCTGCACCAGAACTCGACACGCTCCGATCGCGCGTTCATCACCGTCAACTCGGGCAACCTCCCGCCCGACCTCCTCGAGTCGAACCTGTTCGGTCACGTCAAGGGTGCGTTCACGGGGGCGGTCTACCCGAAGAAGGGGCTGTTCGAGCTCGCCGACAAGGGGACCATCTTCTTCGACGAGATCGGCAACGTGCCGCTCGAGACCCAGGCCAAGCTGCTGCGCGTGATCCAGGAGCGCGAGTTCATGCGGCTGGGCGGCGTCGATACCATCAAGGTCGATGTCCGGATCATCGCGGCGACGAACGTCGATCTCCAGCACATGATGGAGGAAGGGAAGTTCCGCGAGGACCTCTACTACCGCCTGCACGTCATCACCGTGCAGCTCCCGCCGCTGCGCGACCGGAAGGACGACATTCCGCTCCTGGTGCAGACGTTCCTCGAGAAGTACGGGGAGGAGAACCAGAAGACCCACCTCGAGCTCACGGCGGAGGCGCTGGACCTGCTGCAGGAGCACGACTGGCCGGGCAACGTGCGGGAGCTCGAGAACGTGATCGAACGGGCGGTCGTGCTCGCGACGGGCGACCGGATCGACGCCGACCTGATTCCCGATCACGTCCGCAGCAGCCGCCGCTTCCAGATGCCGCAGTTCGTCGTCCCGCCCGAAGGGATCTCGTTCCGTGAGGTCATCACGGACTTCGAGAAGCGCCTGATCGAGTCCACGCTGGAGGCTGCCGGCGGCGTCCAGAAGCGCGCCGCCGAACTGCTGCACATCAAGCCGACCACGCTCAACGAGATGATCAAGCGGCACGACATCCGTCCGCGCCGGAAGCGCGGAGCGGCCGGGCGCGCCACGGACCTGCCCGACGCCGAGGATATCGACGACGGGGATCCCGTGGGCGCGGCTAACCGCGACTAGCGCTTTTCCGCCCCTGCCCCTTGAGCTGCGTGAACATCCGCTCGTACTTCGCCAGGATCACGTCCCACCGGTAATTCCTGCGTACGTAGTCCCGGCCGTGGGCCCCGAGCCTGGCCCTGAGGCGATGGTCGCCGACGAGCAGCCGCAGACATTCCCCGAACTCATCGCGGTCCGCGTAATACAGCCCCGCGTTGCTCTTGATGCAGTGATCCACGAGCACTTCGCTGCGCGCGTTGGCGAGCACCGGCGTGCCGACGGCAAACGACTCGAGCGCCAGCAGCGACAGGCTCTCGTAGGGGGAGGGCACGACGACGACCGTCGCGGCTTCGAGGGCCTGGACGCGCTCCTGATCCGAGAGGCGGCCCGCGAACCGGATGAAGGGCTCTTCGGGCAGCGGCATGAGCTTGACGCCCATCAGGACGAGCGAGGCGTCACCCCCGTCGTGCACGTAGGTGCTGAAGTACTCGATCAACTCCTCACACCCCTTGCCAGGGTCGATGCGACCGCCGTAGAGCAGGATCGGACCATCGAGCCGATGGCGTCGCCGGAAGACCGAGCCCCGGTGGGAGAGATGCGGCCGGAACGTCGGTGAGGCGTCGTCGGCCGCGTCGGCCTCCGCCCGTTCCTCCTCGTCCACCGGCTCGGCGCCGCTGTGCTCACGCGGGTAGGCCTGTGCCTGCGGCAGGTCCACGCCGCAACCCACGGTTTCCTCTTCCACCGCACGGATGGAGAAGTGCGTGGTCAGGAAGCGGCGCTCGACCTCGGTGTTGTAGGCGATGCCGGCCGGGGTCGCGAACAGCTCGCGGTAGATCTCCAGCCGGATCGCCGGCTCGTCGTGCGCCGTCGGCACGAGGATCGACTTGTGCGGGGCGATCCGGGCGCCGAGCACAGTGGGCGCGTAGAGGTACGTGAAGAAGATGAGGACGTCGTACTGCTGCTGATTGCGCTCGAGGTACTCGAGCAGCGCCGGACACCACGGGCCCTGCTGCCGCAGCCACTCCATCTCGTCGTCGCGCGTATGGTCGCTCGTGAAAATCCACTCCGAG
The DNA here is from genome assembly GCA_031425515.1 of Acidobacteriota bacterium. Lineage (GTDB taxonomy): Bacteria > Acidobacteriota > Vicinamibacteria > Vicinamibacterales > 2-12-FULL-66-21 > JALZOC01. The sequence goes on from JANPJN010000456.1 coordinate 3,935, forward strand.
TAGCGGTTGAAGGCGTGGATGTCGCGGGTCTGGGCGTTGGCGAACCGGCGGACCGTGACGCCGCGCACCCGGTCCGTTCCCTCGGGGTAGGCGTTCTCCCAGGTGATGTAGTCCTGCGCACAGGTGGTGAGCACCTCCACCTGATGTTTCGGCGCGAGCCGCTCGGCGATGAGCCGGCAGTGGTATTCGGACCCGCCGAGAATCTCGGTGCCGTAGCGCTGGACGATGAATGCAATCTTCAAACGGGGGATCCTTCTCAGCTATCAGCCGTCAGCTGTCAGCTCGCAGCTATCAGGCCGCTCAGTACGTCCATCAGCCGGGCCTGGATGCGGGGTGCGGCGAAGTCCTGCAGCCGCCGGCGCTGACCGTCGAGCACGCGCTCGCGGACGGGTCGATCGTATACGAGGGTGCCGGCCATTTCGGCGGCAAACTCCAGATCCTTCGGGGCGAAGAGCACGCCCGCCCCGCCGAGCGTCTCGGGCACGGCGCCGGCGGCGTAGGCCAGCACGGGCACGTCGGCCGCCATGGCCTCGACGAGCGGCACGCAGAAACCCTCGTGCTCGCTCAGCGACACGTACAGGTCGGCCCACCGGTAGAACGCGGCGAGATCTTCGTCCGGCACCGGCCCCGTGAACCAGAAGCGGTCGGGCAGCATGCGGAACTCCGCGATGAGCGCCCTGATCCGGGCGTAGTAGCGCGGCACGCCGTCGTAGCGCCCGACGAAGATGAAGCGGTAGTAGCTGTCCACGTACCGCTTGTACATCTCGGCCATCAGGATGTGATCTTCGATCCGCTTGTTCGGGACGATCCGCCCGACGAACAGGATGTTGATCAGGCCGTCGCCGAGGATCCGTTCGAGCGCGGGGCGCCTGGGCGCATCGGTGATCCGCCGGGTGTTGACGGCAATGGGCATCACCGCCGTGGGCGCGAATCCGAGCTGCTCGAGCTCCGCGCGATTGAACTCCGAGTCGCCCAGTGCCAGATCGACGTGCCCGACGAGCGTCGCCAGCTCGCGCCGGCCGAGCGCAGCGAGGCGGAACAGCCCGGCGTCGTAAGGGGCGAAGAACGAGGCCGGCGTGATGTTGTGGTACTGGAGCACGCGCCGCCCTGGCAACGCGGCGAAGGCAGCGGTCATCGGCGAGGGCAGCGCGAAGTGGAAAATCGTCACGTCGCCGCCCCGGGCCGCCGGGTCGTCGAAGCGGCGCACGTCGTCCCGCAAATCGTCGTCCATGGTGAGTGCGAAGAGGTCGGAGGTGTGGCCGGCCTCGCGCAGCATGCCCCGGACCTGGCGGGCGCTGTCGCCGATGGCATCGCCGCGGTGCGCGGCAGGCACCCACTGGTTGACGATCATCGCCGGGGCCCGGCGTTTTGACCGGCGGCCGAAGCCGGCAGGGCACGGTACAGGGCGGGCCGGAACTGCCGCAGCTCCTCGAAGCGCTCGAATTGATCGAACTGCTGCCAGAAGTCCCAGGCCACATCCGGAGCCTGTCGCGGCGGCAGCCGCAGCACGTCCGCCACATGGCCCAGCAGCAGCGCGGCGAAATCGCGGCCGCGCAGCCGATCCAGCGCCGCGTCCTGCGATCGGACGACGGCGTCCTCGATGCGCGGGTCGGTGAGGATGGCGTCCATCAGGGCCGCGACGTCGAGCGGGTCCTT
>JANPJN010000457.1:0-5508 GCA_031425515.1 Acidobacteriota bacterium
GTCACGGCCACCACGATTCCGTACTCGGGAAACGTCATGAAGGACGCCACCATCCCGCCAAGCGACTCCCCGTCGTGGCCGACCAGGGGCGTCGGGGAGCCTGCCAGCGTCGCGGTCTCGAGGTCCCAGCCAAGACCGTACCCCGTCTCCTCGCCGGACGCCAGCCGCTGAGATGTCTGGAGCATCTGCACGGTGGCGGGCTGCAGCAACCTGCCGCCGTCGATCGCCAGGGCGAAGCGCACCAGGTCGGTCGGCGTGGACAGGAACGCGCTGGATCCCGCGTAGCAGGAATAGTCGATCGGGCGCATGAGGTGCAGCCCGTAGCGGGGCTCCGCCGCGAACCGTGGAAAGTAGAACGTCGCCCGGTGCGGGATCGGGTCCGCAGCGGAGTCCACCCGGGTGTCCTCCATGCCCAGCGGCTCGAAGATCTGCCTCCGCATGAACGTGGGGAAGGGCTCGCCGGAGGCCGCCTCGATCGCCGCGCTGACGAGGATCCATCCGTAGCTCGAATAGCGGTACTGCGTCCCGGGCTGGAACCGCAGTGAGTTCTTCGCAAAGGCCGACAGCCCGTCCACCGTTCGCTCGCAGCGCTTCGCCAGCAGCGGCCCCTCGTCGCCGCCATCGTTTCCGACGCCCGCCACATGCCCCATCAACTGGCGCAGCGTCACCGGCCATTGTTTCTCCGGGAATGCCGGCACGTATGTCTGGATCGTGTCGTCGAGCCTCAGCCGGCCCTTCTCGACCAGCAGGCCCGCCGCGGCTGTCGTGAGCGCCGTGGACGCCGTGCCGATCCTGAATCGCGTATCCGGCGAGACGAGCGTCTGGTCCTCGAGATCCGCCCATCCAAACCCCTCGGCCCAGACGACCTCGCCGCTGGCCCCGACCGCGACCGACAGCCCGGGCAGGCTCTGCGCGGCGATGGCCGCGCGGACGGTCTGCCGCCCCTGCGCCACGGCGTCAGCCCATTTCGGCGCCGGCGCCGCACGCGTGACGGACGGCACGTCCTCCGGCTTCGGGTGCAGGGGCGGCGTGGCGCTCATATATCCCCAGAGCCCCATGAAGGCCGCAAGCAGCAGGCCGATGGCCACGACGACGAGCGCCAGCCAGGTCTGGATCCGACTGTTCGACACTAGTCCCTCCACTCACCGCATCAGAATTGCTTTATATCACAAAGTTATTTGCCATGACGTAACATCGGGAGTATGCTGGTTCCTCAACGGAGGTCGGTCACACCATGAACATCATCCGCGCGACACATCTCGGCATGTGCTTCGGCGTGCGCGACGCCCTCGCGCTGGCGCTCGACACGGCCGATGCCGGTCCACTCACCATCCTCGGCGACCTGGTCCACAACCCGACCGTCCTCGACACGCTCGCGGCCCGGGGCATTGCGGTCGCCCACGACCTCGCGCAGGTGACGACGAAGACCCTCATGGTGACGGCGCACGGTGCGTCCTCGCGGGCCCTCGCCAGCACCCGGGCGCTCGGCTTCACGGTCGTCGAGGCAACCTGTCCGCTCGTTCACGTGGCCCATCGGGCGGTGGCCGCACTGGTCCGCGACGGATACCACGTCGTCATCATCGGGCAGCGCGACCATGTGGAGGTCCGCGGATTGACCGGCGACCTCGACCAGTTCGATGTCGTGCTCGATGACGAGGGAGTCCTGGCGCTGGACGACCACCCCCGCATCGGCATTGCGGCCCAGACCACGCAGTCCATCGAGCGGGTGCGGCATCTGGTCGAGTCGATCCGGAAACGGTTCCCGCGCTCCGAGGTCCGGTTCCTCGACACGGTGTGCAAGCCGACCAGGGAACGACAGCACGCCGCGATCGAACTGGCGCGTGCGTCCAACGTAGTCATCGTCATCGGAGGACAGACCAGCAACAACACCCGCGAACTGGTCGAGACGTGCGGGCGCCATTGTTCGCGCGTTCACCACGTCCAGACCGAGGCGGACCTGATTCCGGAGTGGTTTCGCGATGCCCACACCGTGGGGGTTACGGCCGGCACGTCCACACCAGATGAGGTGATCGAGCGGGTGGAGGGACGTATCCGGACGTTCGGCTGCGCACCAGCGCATGCCCCCGACGAGAGGCCGGAGTACGCCCGGTGAGCGGGTGGCACCGAGCGCGCGCGCGATGGCTGCTCGTCGTGACCTTCGCCGCTGGCATGGCCTGGGTCGAATCCGCCTGCGTGTACTACCTGCGCGTCCTGGTCGATCGCGTCGAGCCCTATCAGTCTGACCCCCTGCCGCTCCGCGGCATTCTGGGTGAAGTCGAGCTCGTCCGCGAGGGTGCGACCCTCCTGATGCTGGCAACGATCGGCATGCTCGCCGGCCGCACCTGGCCAGCGCGCCTTGGCTACGCCGCGATCGCGTTCGGCGCCTGGGACATCCTGTACTACGTCTTCCTGCGCATCATGTCAGGGTGGCCCGCCTCCGTGTTCGACTGGGACATTCTCTTTCTGCTGCCGCTGCCGTGGTGGGGCCCGGTGCTCGCGCCGGTCTGCATCGCGTCGTTGATGATCGGGTGGGGCACCGTCGTCACCCAGTGGCGGGGCCCGATCCCGGCGACGCGCGTGGCGCGGGTGTCGTGGGGCCTCTGCGGGGCCGGCATGCTGCTCGCGCTGGGGATCTTCATGGCCGATGCGATTCGTGCCCTGCCCGGAGGGGCGGACGCCGTCCGGCAGGTGCTGCCGACGACCTTCAACTGGCCGGCGTTCGGCGCGGCGCTGCTGCTCATGACCATGCCGCTCGCCCACACCGGCTGGCGCGCGGCCCGATCTATGTCTTCCGCATCGCCTTGATGAGCGCGTCCATGTGGTCGAGATACTTCTCGAACGCCCGCCGTCCGGCGGCGGTCAGCCGGTATTCCGTGCGCGGGGTGCGTCCGGCAAACGATTTCTCGCACAGCACGTAGCCGGCATCCTCGAGCCTGCGCGCATGCACGCTCAGATTCCCGTCCGTGGTCCCGGTGATGGCTTTGACGTCGGTGAACGACAGCGTCTCGGTCGCCGCAAGCGCCGCCAGGATTGCCAGCCGGGTCCGGTCGTGAATCACCCGGTCGAGCCGCTGCGGCAGCGGCCGCGCCTGCGCCTGCCGTTCCCGCGGGACGTCACTCGACTCCTTCGGAGTCCTGGCTTTCATCGCCGCGCTCTGACTTCTAGCCGCCATGTTTCCTCGCGATGTACAACCCGAATCCAATCTGCAGCACACCGAAACCGATCCCGAGCCAGACATCGCCCCACACGGAGGACGTCGCCAGTGCCGCGACGCCGAGCACCATGAAGGCCACGCCGAGCAGTCGCACGGGCGCGACGCTGAAGACGCCGCCGACCAGCAGGCCGGTGCCGTAGAGCAGGAGCCAGACCGCCGGCATCAATGCCGGGTCGTCGTGCATCCACACGCCCCAGGTCAGCGCGGCGCCGGCGACGAGCGGCGCGGCGAGGCTTGTCGCGAAACGGCGTCCGACGGCACCGGACAGCGGCGCGCCGATCCGCGCGGCCTTGCGCGACATGGCGGCGGCGCCGATGCTCAGGGCGACGGTCGCGGCCAGGAGCCAGACGATGAGCCATCGTGCGGGGGAGGGCTGGCCGGCCGCGAGGAACGCGGCAGCCAGCCCGACGACGCCCATGCCCGCTCCGCCCAGACCCGGGACTGCCGTGAACGTCGAGCTCCGCTCCATCGTCCGACGGATGAACTGGAGGCTTTCTTCGGCATGCTCGCCGAACGAGGGCACGGCCACCGGTTCGACCTCTCTGAGCGCCACACAGCGACGGTAGCGTGTATCACGAGAGTTGTCAAAGAACTTCGCACAACAAAGACGAGAGGCGGAGATCGTCCGCCGCGTTCCGCAACCGAGTACTCTGAAACGGACCGCTCAACCCTTCTTTCAGCAGACTGTGCCCCTGACGTACGGCATTGCCACCATGCACCACGTAGCGCTCCGGCCTTCGCCGTTGACAGCGCAGGCGCGCGGCGCGCTCGCCAGCCTGGCGCTCTCCATGTTGCTGTCGTCGCTCGGCACCAGCATCGCCAACGTGGGCCTGCCAGCCCTGGCCGACGCGTTCGACGCGTCGTTCCAGCAGGTGCAGTGGGTGGTGCTCGCGTATCTCCTGGCGATTACCAGTCTGGTCGTGGGCGCCGGCCGGCTCGGTGACGTCACGGGTCGCAGGCGCCTGCTGCTGGGCGGGATCTCGCTGTTCACTCTGGCCTCGGCCCTGTGCGGCATCGCACCAACGCTCGGGCTTCTCGTCGCGGCGCGCGCGGCGCAGGGCATCGGCGGCGCCATCATGATGGCGCTCACCATGGCCCTGGTGGGTGAGACGGTACCAAAGGCCAGGACGGGCAGCGCCATGGGGCTCCTTGGAACGACGTCCGCAATAGGCACGGCGCTCGGCCCGTCCCTCGGCGGCCTTCTGCTCGCGGGACCCGGCTGGCGGGCGATCTTCCTCGTCCACGTCCCGCTCGGCCTCCTGACTCTGCTTCTTGCACGCCGCTGCCTGCCGGTCGACATCCGGCCAGCGGGCTCCGGTCGAGACCGGTTCGACGCCCTGGGAACGCTGGTGCTGGCCCTGACGCTCTCGGCCTACGCCCTGGCCATGACGATGGGGCGGGGAAGCTTTGGCGGGGTCAGCATGGCACTGCTGCTGGCGGCCGCGGTTGGCGCGGGGCTCTTCGGCTTCGTCGAGTCACAAGCCGCATCGCCGCTGGTCCGCCTGGCTATGATCCGCGATCCCGTGTTGGGTGCGAGCCTCGCCATGAGCGCGCTTGTCTCGACGGTGATGATGGCGACGCTCGTGGTCGGACCCTTCTATCTTTCTCGCGCGCTGGGCCTCCGCGCGGCCACGACCGGCGTCGTGTTGTCGATCGGGCCACTGGCCGCGGCGGCGACCGGGCTGCCAGCCGGCCGCATTGCCGACCTGTTCGGCGCCCGACGCATGACGATCGTGGGGCTGCTGGGAGTCGCGTTCGGCTGTCTCCTGCTCGCCGTCCTCCCGCCGACGCTCCGCATCCCCGGCTATGCCGTTCCCATGGTCGTCATGACCATCGGCTACGCGCTGTTTCAGACGGCAAACAACACCGCCGTCATGGCCGGCCTGGATCCGGACCGCCGGGGCGTCATTTCCGGCATGCTGAACCTGTCCCGCAATCTCGGGCTCATCACTGGCGCATCGGCCATGGGCGCCGTGTTCGCGCTCGCCTCGAACTCGGCGAACATCAGCACGGCCCGCCCCGACGCGGTGGCCACCGGGATGCGGACCACGTTTGCCGTGGCGGTGATGCTGGCGCTCGCCGCGCTCGCCCTGGCGGTGCGTACTCGCACCCTGGCAGGGCCCGCATCGCACCCCGAGGGACCGTGAGCCTTACCGCTGAATGCGGCCACCGACGGGCAGGCCGCTCGGCACGCGATCCGGAATCGTGCGATCGAAGCCGGGATCGTCCAGCGCGCGCAGGAAAGCGATGAGATCCCCCTGCCCACGACCGCGCATGTTCAGCCCGCGCGCCAG
>JANPJN010000458.1:0-12038 GCA_031425515.1 Acidobacteriota bacterium
GTCCGGCAGATTGGGGGAATGGCCGAAAACGCCGTAGCGCTCGTACGGCCCTGGAATCGCCAGCCCCACGCCTCCGACCTGGGGCCAGCTCAGGTCGTGGGCGGCCAGGTAATGATCGACCGCCTCGACCCACCGGGCGACCGTGCCGTGCGGCCCGTGCTCGGAGCCGGTCGGGCGCTGCAACAGCTTCATCGAGACGGCGGTCCCGTCCTCCCACACTGCTCCGATTTTGGAGGTTGTGGCCCCACCGTCCGTGCCTACGAAGACCTGTCGCGTTGCCGTCATGGAAACCTACATTAAACCAGCCGCAGGGTTCTCCCCAACAAAGTACCTTCGACCTGTACGCTTTCTCCGTAGCGGACGTTATTACCTGTATGAACTCGCAACAGGGAGAAGCCGCCTCCTCAACGGCTGAAGCGCCCCGGCAGTCCAGGCCGCTGTTTCTGACCCCCCGCGAGCGCCAGGTCGTGCAATTGCTGATCGACGGGTGCTCCAACGACGATATCGCCGCGAGTCTGAAGCTGCGGCCACAGACCGTAAAGAACCAGCTCACAAGGATTTACACCAAGGTCGGGGTGTCTACCCGCGTGCAGCTTGCGGTCGCAGCCCTCCGGCAGGGGCTGGCGGACCCGCACTGACGGGGCACCTCATCCGCACGTTCTCCTTGACCGCTCGCCTACCTCGTCCGTAGGATCGCGTCGATGCGCCCACTCCGCGTCGTCACGCTCCTGGCGGTCCTGGCCGTCGGCTGCGATGCGTCGGAGAAGGTGCGGACGGCCACCGGCATCCGCCCCACCTACGACAAGACCACAGGGAGGCTGACCGAGCTCAGCCTCGACTCCAACCACAACGGCCGGGCCGACACATGGACCGACATGGACGGCGCCCGACCACTCCAGACGCGCCTGGACACCAACGAAGACGGTAAAGTCGATCGCTGGGAGTACTACGACACGGCAGGACGCCTTCTGAAAGTCGGGGTCTCCCAAAAAGACGACGGGAAGGCTGACGCCTGGGCCTTTGCGGACCAGGCAGGGGCGCTCGAGCGGATGGAGATTTCCGCCGTGTCGGACGAAAAGAAGCTCACGCGGTGGGAGCACTACGCGGCCGGCGCGGTCGCCACCGCTGAAGAGGATACCAACGCCGATGGCGCGGTCGACAAATGGGAAACCTACCGGTCGGGCGCGCTGGCGACAGCAGCGTTCGACGAGGACGCGGACGGCAGGCCGGACCGCCGCCTGTCGTATCAAGACGCCACGCTCGTGACGATTGAAACGCTTCCCGATGCGTCGGGTCGCTACACGAAACGGGTGGACATCCGTTGACGCCCTCAGCCTCCACCGCGGAGTCGAACGCCCGGATCTTCATCGCCGGCCACGGGGGTCTGGTGGGCTCCGCTCTCATGCGGCTGTTCGAGCGGCGCGGGGCCAGACGCCTTCTGACCGCGACCCGCGACCAGCTCGATCTGCGCGACCAGGCGGCGGTGAATTACTGGTTTCGCGCGAACCGGCCGGAGTACGTCTACCTCGTGGCCGGCACGGTCGGCGGCATCATGGCGAACTCGACCCGTCCCGCCGAGTTCATCTACGACAACATGCTCATCCACGCGACCGTCGTCCATGCGGCGCACCAGTACGGCGTCAAGAAGCTGCTGTATCTGGGGAGCTCCTGCATCTACCCGCGCAACAGCCACCAGCCGATGTCGGAAGATGAACTGCTCGCCGGCCTGCTCGAGCCGACCAACGAGTCCTACGCGATTGCCAAGATTGCCGGCATCAAGCTCTGCGAGGCCTATCGCAAGCAGTACGGCGACGACTTCATCTCGGCGATGCCGACCAACCTGTACGGGCCGAACGACAATTTCGATCTCACGAGCTCTCACGTCCTGCCGGCCCTCATCAGGAAGTTTCATGAAGCAAAGGAGCGCGGCGCACCCGAGGTCGTGGTCTGGGGCAGCGGCACACCCAGGCGGGAACTGCTGCACGTGGACGACCTCGCCGAGGCGTGCCTCTTCCTGATGGAGCACTACGACGGGCTGCAGCACATCAACGTGGGGACCGGGGAGGATCTGTCGATCCGCGAGCTGGCGGAAACGGTGCGCGACGAGGTCTATCCGTCAGCGCGCCTGATCTTCGACGCCTCCAAGCCCGATGGCATGCCGCGAAAACTGCTCGACGTCTCCAGGCTCCACGCCCTTGGCTGGCGCCACCGCATCCCGCTGCGCGAGGGCGTCGCTTCGACGTACCGCTGGTTTCTCGAGCATCAGAGCACGCTGCGGATGTCGGTTCCCCCGCCGCAGACTGTTTGACCGGCTTACCCGTCACTCTGCATACTCGCTGTCTCCTGTCTGACGCTGAGCGCCCGGGCGCTGGCGTCATGTGCCGTCCTTCAGACTGACTTATGTTCCGCATCGGCTTCGACATGGACGGGACCCTCGCGGATTTCCGTGCCGCCTTTCGCGAGGTGGAGGTCCGCCTGTTCGGACCCCAGCCCGCGCTCGACGACGATCAACCCGAGCGCGAAGAGGCCGCGCAGGCGGCCGGCTCGCCGCTCGATCCCGCTGGCTCGCCCCTAGAGCCCGCCGGCTCGCCTGAGCCCGCCGGGCCCACGCCTCCGGAGGCCGACTCGCCGACCGACACCCGACGCCGGCGCCGCAGCGTGTGGAAAGCTATTCAGGCGACGCCAGACTTCTGGCGGACGCTCGCGCCGATGGACCCTCTGGCGGTCGCCCGCATTCACCGGCTGATGCTCCTCCACCGGTGGGAGGTCTTCTTCATCACCCAGCGGCCCCGCACCGACGGCGACACGGTGCAGCGGCAGACCCAGAAGTGGCTCGTCGAGCAGGGATTCGATCTGCCGAGCGTGCTCGTGCTCGGCGGATCGCGCGGCGCGGCCGCCGCGGCCCTCCGGCTGGATTATCACGTGGACGACAGCATGCAGAACTGTATCGACGTCATTTCCGATGCGAGCGCACGGCCTCTCCTCGTCGCGGGCCGTGCGGATGCCGCGGAAATCTCGAGCGCGCGGGCGCTCGGTATCGGCACGGTGGGCTCGATTGGCGAAGCGGTGGACATCCTGGAGAAAGCCACCATCGCGCGCGCGACGCCGGGGCTCCTCGAACGGCTCGCGGCCCTGGTCGGCTGGAGGTGAAGCCGATGCCGTCCGTCTCCGCCCGTGCCGCCGCGATATCCCTGCCGCCGTTCGACGTGCTCAACATCCTGGCAGCCGAGCGCCGGTCGGCAGGGCGCAACGTCATCACCCTCGGCCAGGGCGTGCCCGGTTTCGGCCCGCCGCCAGCGGCAATCGACGCCGCGCGCGACGCGCTCTCCAGGCCCGCGACCCACCTCTATTGCGCCGACGCGGGTCTGCTCAGCCTCCGGGACGCGCTCGCCAGCCGCCTCCGCGCTCACCACGGCATCGACGCTGCCGCAGACGACCTGATCATCACCGCGGGAGGCAACCAGGCCTTCATGCTGGCGGCTGCGACGCTGCTCGATCACGGTGACGAAGTGATCCTGGGGGCGCCCTACTTCGTCAACCACGAGATGGCGCTCCGCGCGGTGGGCGCCGTCCCCATCGAAGCGGGCACGAGCGAGGCGCAGGGCTTCCGCACCCACTGGCGCGACATCGAACCGCACATCACGCCCCGCACCCGCGCCGTCGTCCTCTGCACACCCAGCAACCCGACCGGCGCCGTCATCGACGCCGCGGAGCTCGCGCGAATCATCAGGGAGCTCGGCACCCGCCGCATCATGCTCATGTGCGACGAGACCTACATGCACTTCGTCTACGACGGGCCGCAGCCGGCGCACGGAGGCATCCTGACGAGTCCCAGCGCCGCTGCCTCGATCGGCTGGCGCGACCATGTCGTCGTGCTCGGCACCTTCTCGAAATCATTCGGCATGACCGGATGGCGCCTTGGCTACCTGCTCGCGAGCCCGGAGATCTGCGCCCACGCCATCAAGATCCAGGACGCGATGATCATCTGCGCGCCGGTGATTTCCCAGATAGCCGCCGAGGCCGCCGTGCGCGACAGCTGGACGTACGCCTACGACTACCACGACGAGCTGCGCGCCCGCCGCCAGGTGCTGGTGGAAGAGCTCGCCTCGATTCCCGGGTTGCACTGGACGCCGACGGCCGGAGGATTCTTCGCGTTCGTCCGGGTCGCGGGATGCACGGACTCCGCGGCGCTCTCGAGGGACATCCTGGACACGGTTGACGTCGTGACGATCCCGGGCGCCACCTTCGGGCGAAGCGGAGAGGGATACCTGAGGCTTTCCTACGGCGCGGCGGGACAGGACACCCTCCGTGAGGCGTGCGGCCGGCTGCGCCGGTTCTTCGCGGGTCAGCGGTAGGGGAGCGTCCACCCCGCCAGATCCACGGGGCATGCGCTGGCGAGGCAGCAAGCGAAGCCTAACTAATTGAACCCGGCGACGCGCTTGCGAAGCGTCTTCACGTGCTCCCAGATCTGCGTGGCGTCATCCGCCTCCCCGTCCTCGTCCTTGTCCTCCCCATCCTCATCGCCGCCCTCATCCGCGTCGGACGCCTCGGAGAGCACGTCGGGCTCCCCGGGCTCCGACGCTTTCGGCGCGAGCCGCAGGTACTCCTCGAGATCGCGCAGCGCGCCGGCGAAGTCCTGAAGGTGGTACGCCAGGAGCCCGCGGTCGCGCAGCTCCGAGATCGCGGAGGGGTCCACGCCGAGCAGCAGCGTGGAGATGAAGCGCGCCTGCGGAAACGATCGCATCCGCACGTACAGCCGCTTCAGATTCACGAGCATACGGACGACGATGTCGTGGCGTGTGGCGGGGAGGAGGAGCGTGGTGTCGAACGCCGCTTCGTCGCCGACGTGCTGCCGCAGCAACTGGCGGCAATCGTAGGACGACAACTGTGCCCCGCCGTGGAACGGATCGATGATGACGACCTCGGTGCCGGCCGCCGCCGTCTCGCGCCCGGAACGCAGGAGGAAGTGACCGGGAAAGTTCACACCGTCCACGCGAAGCCCAGCCCGGCGCGCGACCTCGAGATAAATCACCGCGAGGCTGATGGGGATCCCGGTGCGCCGGTCGAGCACCTCGTTCAGAAAGCTGTTGCGGGGGTCATCGTACCGCTCGCGGTTCCCGGCAAAGCCCTGCTCGTCGTACAGGTACTCGCTGAACGCACGCAGGCTGGCCTCCTGGGAGACGTCGAGCGCGCCGCCGATTCGTGCGGCCGCTTCCTCGCCCATGCGGTCGAGCATCGACAGATACGGGCGGGCATCGAGCGACGGGTACTCGACGCGCGCGATCGCCAGCGCCGCGGGCGCCAGGTCGCTCCCGGGCGCATCCATCGCCGCCTGCAGTTCCGCCGACACTTCGGCGATCCGCGAGCTCAGATTGAGAGAGAAGCCCACCAGAGGATTGTACAGGCTTCCGGGTTCGAGACGCTCCGGTCTCAGAGTTTCAGCGAGGTCAGGGGCTCCATGTAGCGAGGATCGCCCGCTCCGGGACCGCCGGCACGGGAGAGTTAACTGCCGGATCTCGCGAGCTGACGGACGAAATCAGGCGTGAACTCGGCGAGCGAGTCGACCACCGCGTCAGCCAGCGCCAGGTGAAGCCGTGGGTAGGTAGTGGTGATCCCGACGCACGACAGGCCCGCGGCCTTCGCGGAGGCGATCCCCCAGTGCGAGTCCTCGATGGCGACGCAGGCGCGCGGCGGCAGACCGTGCAGGGTCGTCGCGAGCATGTACGGATCGGGCGCGGGCTTGCTCTCCGGAGTGTCGCCCGAGGCGACGACGAACCGGAAGTGACGTTCGAGGCGGGCACGCCTGAGCACGGCTTCGATCTCCGGCCGGAGCGCCCCGGACGCGATCCCGAGCGGGTAGTGGGCGGCCAGCGCCTCGATGCACTGCGTCGCGCCGGGATAGAGCACATCCGTCGTCTCGACAAGGGCGTCGAACACGCGTCCCTTCTCGGCGATGAGCCCCGCAACCTTCGACTCGTCCAGGCCCCACGCGTGTGCTTCGCCCAGCGCACGAAACACCCCCGCGTCGTCGAACCCCAGATACTGCGCGTAGTACTCGTCGCGGGTGAACGTGATCCCGAGCGACGAGAGGACGTCCTGGTAGGCGAGCAGGTGCAGCGGCTCGGAGTCCGCAAGGACACCGTCGAAGTCGAAGACGATGGCCTGAATCATTTGTGTCCGGCGGGGCCCATCTTCTCCCCGGCGCGGAGCGGGATCGCAAGCCGGTTCTCCCGCGGCGGGTACGGGCAGTCGTACTCGGGGTTGTAGTAGCAGAAGGGGTGGAAGGCGCGATTGAAGTCGAGGTCGTAGATCCCGGTGGCGGTCCGATCGAGCTCGAGATAGCGTCCACCCGGGTAAGTTTCGGTGCCGTTCGACAGATCGCCGAACGGAACGAACAGGCGCCGCATGTCCGGCTGCCCGACTTCGACGAACGCCGTCAGCGTGAGCGGCTGCCCCTTCACGGTGAACTGGAGGCTTCCGACGCGGCGATGGACGCGCGGCTGGCCGTTGGATGTGGGGATCGCCAGCGTCGTGTCGCTCGGCGCAACGGTCAGCGCTGCCGGCACACGGTAGTCGGACGCGACGGGAAAGTAGCTGAGCGCGGGAAACGACGCACGCGCGGCGGGCAGGACCGGCGACTCCGGCGACTCGCGCATGAACTGGTCTTTCGAGGCGCGCCACGCGGTGACGTCGTCCCCATAGGGCACCTCCCGGGGGCTGCAGCCGGCGCACGCCGCGGCCAGCGCGGCTACGAGGAGCCACGACTTAAAAGACATAGGCTTTGCGATCGAGAACGGCATCGGCCACCAGACGGCGAAGCGCCACGGTGTTGACCGGCACGGGCTTGAGCATCTTCCTGAGCGCAGCGAGCAGGGTCCGCAGCGTGTCGCCGTCCGCCATAGCCTCGAGCGCGTTCCGCGCCGCTACCTCCACGCGGTTTGCGGCATCGTGCACGAAGACGCGCGCGGCCGCATCCTGCAGCGGCTGACGCGCCGCAGCGGCCCGCAGCACGACGCTCTCGGCGGCGAAGACATCGATCAGGATATCCGCGGCGCAGGTGACGATCTCCTGCTCCTCCGTCAGCTTCTCGCCATAGGTCTGCATCGCCGTGCCGAGCACCATCAAACCCACTTTTTTCAGGCTGCGCACGGTGCGCTGTTCCGACGCCAGCGCCTCATCCGACAGCGGCTCCTGCGTCGAAGGCGCCAGGATCTCGTCCTGAAGCTTCCGGGCCGCGGGAATGAGGGGGAGCGTTCCCTTCAGCGCCCGGCGGATCAGCATGCCCGGAATCAGGAGCCGGTTGATCTCGTTGGTGCCCTCGAAGATGCGATTGACTCGCGCGTCGCGGTAATGCCGCTCGGCCGCATAGTCGCGCACGAAGCCGTTGCCGCCGTGGATCTGGACGTTCTCGTCCACGGCGAAGTCGAGCATCTCGCTCCCCGCCACTTTCAGGATCGACGCCTCGACGGCGAACTCCTCGAGCGCGGCGAGCACCGTGCTTCCCTCGTGCGCCGCCTCAGCGCCGGCACCCGCGGAGTCCCTGAGCGCGCCATCGATGAGCCCCGCGGTCCGGTACAGCATGCTCTCGACGGCATACTGGCGGATGGTCATCTCCGCGATCTTGTGTTTGATCGCTCCAAAGGTGCCGATGGCACGGCCGAACTGCCGCCGCTGCGACGCGTACGCGGCTGCCTCGGCGATCACGCCGCGCGCCGCGCCGCTGCACATCGCCGCGAGCTTGATCCGGCCGTAGTTCAGGACGTTGAACGCGACCTTGTGCCCGCTCCCGATCTGCCCGAGCACGTTTCCGGCCGGCACCTGCGCATCCTGCAGGATGAGCGGCGTGGTAGACGACCCGTGCAGGCCCATCTTGTGCTCTTCCGCACCGGTGCTGACACCGGGAAAGCCACGCTCGACGATAAAGGCGGTGAACTGCTCCCCGTCCACTTTGGCAAAGACGATGAAGAGATCGGCAAAGCCGCCGTTGCTGATCCACATCTTCTCGCCAGTGAGCGTGAAGCTCCCGTCCGCCACCCGCGTGGCGCGCGCCCGTGCGCCCAGGGCGTCGGACCCCGATCCCGATTCGCTGAGCGCATACGCCCCGGTGGATTCGCCACTTACGAGCCCGGGCAGGTAACGCGTCTTCTGCTCTTCGGTGCCGAAACACGTGAGCGGAGTGATGACGAGGCCCGTCTGTGCGCCGAAGGTGGTCGCAAAGGACGCTGACCGGCCGATTGATTCGCCGACGATGATGGAGGAGAGCTTGTCGAGGCCGACCCCGCCATACGTTTCCGAGACGTCCGTACCGAGGAGGCCGAGCTCCCCCGCGCGGCGTACGAGTTGCCGTGCGAAGGCCCAGTCCTTCTGATCCAGCCGCTCCAGCGCGGGGAGCACCTCGGTGGACACGAACTCGTCGGCGGTCTGGCTGATGAGCCGATGTTCGTCGGTGACCGCCTCCCGCGTCATGACGCCGTCTGCCGGCGTATCGCCAAGGAGCCATTCGCCGCCGCGGACGGTTGCTGTCAGGGTCATGTCGGCTCCTGCATGCGTTCGAAAATCCCGGCCGCGCCCATTCCCCCGCCCACGCACATCGAGACGAGGCCGTATCGCGCCCGTCGGCGTCGCATCTCGTAGAGAAGCGTGGTCGTCAGCCTGGCGCCGGTGCAGCCGAGCGGATGGCCCAGGGCGATGGCGCCGCCGTTCACGTTGAGGCGATCGGGGTCGATCGGGAGCTCGCGGAGGCACGCGATGACCTGCGCGGCAAAGGCTTCGTTGAGCTCCACCAGATCCATCTGGTCGAGCGTGAGCCCGGCGATCTTCAGCACCTTGCGGATCGCGGGGACAGGGCCGATCCCGAAACGCTCGGGCTCGACTCCCGCGGTGGCGAACGCGACGAAACGACCCAGCGGCGTCAGCCCGAGATCGTGCGCGAGGCCGCTCTCCATGACGAGGACCGCCGAAGCGCCGTCGCTCGTCTGCGAGGAGTTACCGGCCGTCACCGTGCCTTTCGGGTGGAAGGCGGGCCGGAGCTTTGCCAGCGCCTCGAGCGAGGTATCGCGCCGCGGTCCCTCATCCACGCGGAAGCCTCCTGCGATTCCGAGCGGCACGATCTCGTCGTCGAACCGGCCGGCATCGATAGCGGCGAGCGCACGCGTGTGGCTGCGGAGCGCGAAGGCGTCCTGCTCCTCGCGGGACGCCGACGCCTCGCGCGCGTGATTCTCGGCTACAAGCCCCGTGCTCAGGTAGACGTCCGGGTAGGTCTCCATCAGCGCAGGATTGGGCGAGACCTTGTGCCCGCCCATGGGCACGAGGCTCATGGACTCGGTGCCGCCGGCGATGATGACGCGCGCGCTGCCGACCATGATGTGCTCGGCGGCTGAGGCGATGGCCTGGAGGCCGGACGAGCAGAAGCGGTTCACCGTGGCGGCTGACGCCGTGACAGGAACGCCCGCGCGCAGGCTCGCGATGCGCGCCACGTTGAGGCCCTGCTCGGCCTCCGGCATGGCGCACCCGATCACCACATCGTCCACATCAGCCGGATTGAGGCCTTCCGACCTCCGCAGCACCTCGGCAATCACGACGGCCGCCATCTCGTCGGGCCGTGTGGCGCGCAGGGCGCCGTTGGGCGCCTTGCCGACGGCGGTGCGGACGGCGGAGACGACGACGGCGTCCTTCATGCGGGAGTCCCTGCAAGCGGCTGGAAATCCGCCAGGAGATCCTCGAGTGCCTCGCCGACCTCGGGCGCCTGCCCCTCGAAGAGATGGTTGGCCATGTCGATGACGACCAGATCCTTCGGCTCTTCCAGCTTTGCGTAGAAGGCCCACATGGCTTCGAGGGGGCACACCTCGTCGGCCTCCCCCTGGACGAAGAACTTCGGCTTCGTGCTCACGAGCGAGCGTTCGAATGTGTAGACCTGTCCGGACACTGATGTCGCCACTGGCGGCGCGACTGCGATGAGCGCCGACACGCGATCATCGTCCGCTCCGACTTCGAGCGCAACCCAGGAGCCAAACGAAAAGCCGGCGGCCCAGAGCCGGGCGCCTGGATACCGCGCCGCCATGTAGTCGAGCGCGGCTCTGAAGTCGGCCTTCTCACCCTCGCCCATGTCGAATTGCCCGGCGCTGCGCCCGACGCCGCGGAAGTTGAAGCGCAGCACCGCGCAGCCGAGACGGACGAGCCCTTTCGTCCCCTGGTAGACCGCCTTCGTGTGCATGGTTCCGCCGAACTGCGGGTGAGGGTGGGCAAAGACCACCGCCGCGCGCACGGCGCCGTCAGTCCGTGCTGCGGGCGTGTCGAGAAGCGCCTCGAGAGGTCCGGCGGGGCCAGTCAGATCGGTGACGGATGGCATTCGTTGACGAACCTGGAAACGATCTCGGCGAAACGCCGGGGCCGCGTGAGCATGCCGATGTGCCCCGTGCCCTCCATTTTCTCGTACCGGGCGCCCGGAATGAGCGTCTGATATTGCCGGGTGATGCCCGGCGGCACGACCTGATCCAGGCCCTCTTCCCCGGTGATGATGAGCGTCGGCGCCGTGATCCGGTCGCAATCGGGCGCGAAGTCGAGCTGCTGCTGGAGCGAGACCCGGGCCGCCATGCGCGACGGGATCGTCGGCGCGGCGGCCACCCGCCCAGCGTACGACACGCAGAATCCCAGGCGCTCGGCCCATGACGGGCATGCCGACCGGATCTCCGGCCATAGTCGCACCGGCGCCGTCGCGACGAAAGCCGGCGCAGAACGCCAGGGGCGGGCGATGTACTGGCGCTGGCGGGCGTTCGGCACCCATCCGGGCGCCGGCGACGATACGAGGATGAGCGACGTGACCCGCATCGGCCTGACCGCGGCGTAGCGGAGCGCGATGAAGCCGCCGTAGGAGACGCCGCAGACGGCGGCCTCGGTGAGGCCGGTCCTCATGAACACCGCATCGAGCTGACGGATGTAGTTGTCGAAGCCCAGCGCCGGATCGAACGCGGCGCCTGATCCGATGTCGCCGCAGAGCGAGTACGAGATCGTCCGGCATCGCGTCTGCAGCTCGCGCAGCGCGGGCGTCAGCCACTCCCATCGTCCCTGCACCCCCGGAATCACGATGAGGGGCGGCCCGCTGCCACGATCGAAGATGCGGGTCAATTTCTGAGCGGCTTGCCCGTCTTCAGCGTGTGCGCGATGCGATCCTGCGTGCGGCGCTCCCCGCAGAGGCTGAGGAACGCTTCGCGCTCCAGGTCGAGCAGTTGCTGTTCCGTGAGGGTCGTGGCGCGGGGAGCGCTGCCGCCCGCAAGGATCCACGCCAGCTTCCGACCGATGAGCGCGTCGTGATCCGAGATGCGTCCCCCGCGCCAGGCCAGGTGGACCCCGAGCTTGAGCGCCGCGAGGACTCCCTCGCCGCCGACGCGGATCGCGGTTCTGGGCTGCGGGGGCACGTAGACGCCGCTGCGAGCCAGCGCCGTCGTTTTTGCATCGGCGACCAGCCGGTCGCGGTTCATCGACACCGCGTCGGCGTCACGAAGATAGCCGATGCGCCGCGCGTCGGGCCCGCTCGTCGAGACCGCGCCGAAGCCGATCGTCTCGAAGACGCGCTGAACGGACGGCAGGATGTCGGCGCGTTCCGGCGCCGCCTCCATCGCCCGCGCCAGCATCTCCTTCGTGCCGCCGCCCGCCGGGATCAGCCCCACGCCGACTTCCACCAGCCCCATGTACGTTTCGGCCGCCGCCTGCACGCGGTCGGCATGGAGCGCGATCTCGCAGCCGCCGCCGAGAGTCAGACCGGCCGGTGCGACGACGACCGGCACCTCCGCATGGCGGATCGCCATGGTGGCTCCCTGGAAGGCGCGAATCATCAGATCCACGTCGTCCCAGTTCTCCTCCTGCGCTTCGAGCAGCAGGAGCATGAGGTTGGCGCCGGCCGAAAAATTGAGCGCGTCGTTCGCAATGACGACCGCCGCGAAGTTGGCCGCCGCCTCCGAGATGCCGGCACGGAGCATGTCGATCGTGTCGCCGCCGATGGCGTTCATCTTCGAGTGGAACTCGATGCAGAGGACGCCGTC
>JANPJN010000459.1:0-3613 GCA_031425515.1 Acidobacteriota bacterium
GGATGGTCGCCGAGCGCTGCGATGAAGCGGGCCTGCAGCGGCGCCGGCGCCGCCGTGTCGGACAGGAGGGGCGTCAGGGCGGCGAGCGCCGCGGCCCGTCGCGCGGGGATGGCGAGAAGACCGGCGGCACTGTCAGCACGGCGGTCGTCGGTCACGGAGGCATCGCCCAGATCGCGCAGCATGCCGTCGGCGTAGCGAGCCGCTTTGGCGCCGAGTGCAGCACTGGCGGCGGACCGGGCGACGATCGGCAGGGCGCCGGCCCTGGTCGCCGGGTCATCGAGCAGGGCGTCGAGCGCCTGGACGGCTCCGGCGTCGAGTGCCGGCACGGGCCCCTCCATCCGCGCGATGCCGCGGACGATGGTGGCCTTGAGGGGGGCACCTTCGGCCGGCCCCCCCGCGGCCGCAACGATCAGCCGCGACGCATGGGCCGGCAGCGCCGCGGGCAGCACGGCCACGACGAAGTCGGTCAACGCCAGCGGGCGGCTGTAGGTCAGCGCCTCGGCGAGATAATCGGGCGCCTGTTCCGACGCCGCCGCGACGAGCGCCGAGCGCGTCCAGTTGTCGGAGGCGGCGGCGAACGAGTCGAGCACCGCCCGCCGCGCGGCAGGGGTCGTCGCCGTCCGCGCCTCTTCGTAGCGGGCCAGGGCCTTGCTCCCCATGGGCCGCGTGATCCGCGCGAGGCGCGCGTCCGATGCGTGGTTCTCCTGTGCCAGTCGCCACGCGGTCTGCCTGACGTGGGCGTTCGGGTTCGTCTCGATGGCTCGCAGGAGCCCGCCGAGATCGCGGCGGTCCAGCCGGGGCATCGTCAGCTTCGTCGCCTGCTTGTGCTGCACGCGCCAGACCCGCCCGAAGTAGTGATCGCGATCCGGACGGACGGCGGCGTTGGCCGGCCCGTGCAGCGGACCGCGCGTGTCGTTGTGGATGACCGCCTGGTTGTAGAAGTCCACGACGTAGAGCGCGCCGTCGGGACCGACCCGTGTCTCGATGGGCCGGAACCAGAGGTCCTTGCTGCGCATGAACTCCGTCTGCTCGCGCCCGGGCTCCTTCGCGGTCGTATAGCTCACGCCGTCGGGCTTCACGAATTGCTGATGGACGATGTTGAGCGTCGGCTCGCCGGTGAAGTAGGCATAGCGCCACGCGGCCGGCCAGGCCCCGCCGTCATACACCGCGCACCCCGCCGCGGCCGTGAACTGGCCGACGAGATCGATCTGCACGTACGCCTGCTCGGGCCACGTCATCAGCGGATAGGTCGCCTGGCCCGCAATCATCCCCTTCCA
The DNA here is from genome assembly GCA_031425515.1 of Acidobacteriota bacterium. GTDB lineage: Bacteria > Acidobacteriota > Vicinamibacteria > Vicinamibacterales > 2-12-FULL-66-21 > JALZOC01. The sequence continues at coordinate 1,278 of JANPJN010000459.1, forward strand.
CGAGGTGGTGCCGGCCATCCGCCCCTTCGACAGCACGCTCTCCGGGAGCACCGTATGGAAGAACACCGTGCCGCTCGTCGGCTGCGTCCAGAACACCTGGCCGTCCCAGGTGACGTCGAGGCCCCAGGTGTTGCCGCCGCGGCTGCTGTACTGCTCGAAGGCGCTGCCGTCCGGTTTGAAGCGGACGACGCCGCTGCCGTCGCGGCCGAAGTTCTTCCCTCCGTCCGGCGAGGTGACCGTGCCGGTGCTGTAGCCGTGGGTCGCATAGATCCAGCCGTCGAGGCCCCACCGCAGGTTGTTGATCACGGCATGGGTGTCGTTCGTGCCGAGGCCCGTGTAGAGCTTCGTGCGGCGGTCCGCGACCTCGTCGCCATTGGTGTCTTCCAGGAACCAGATGTCGGGCGCCGTCGCGGCAATGACGCCCGTCCGGTGCAGGACGAAGCCGGTGACGAGCTCCAGCTTGTCGGCGAACACGTGCTTGCGGTCCATCACGCCGTCGCGATCGGTGTCTGTGAGAATCGAGATGGTGTCCTCGGGATCCCGGTCCTGCTGACGGCGGAGCGATCCGCTGTCCTTCCAGCGATCCGTGTTCGGCACCTTGCGGCCGTTGGGATACTCGGGCGTTTCCGAGACCCACATCCGCCCGCGCTCGTCCCAGTCGATGTTCATCGCCTTCCGGATGAGCGGTTCAGCGGCCACGAGCGTGAGATCGAACTCAGGATGGATCTCGATCTTCGACGCCGCCTTCGCCGGGTGGGTCGGCCCGCCCTCGACGTAGCGGAGGTTGTCGCCGAGCTCCGCCGTGCGGAGCAACTCGTCGGGGTTCGCGCGACGCCCCGCCCACGACAGGCCACGTAGCAGGATCGCCCGGTAGTTCGGGCGGTTGAAGTTCTCGTAGAGATGCCCCGGGATCGACACGAACGCCCGATACGGCGAGCTCCCGCCGTCCGCGGTCCGCTCGTACGTCCACATCTGCGGCTGTACGTCGTAGACGCTGACCCTGGTCCCGCCGGCCGTCAGCTCGTCGGCGCGCTTCTGCGAACTGGCGTTGCGCCCGAGCGGCTTCGGCGTATACGCCGCCGCCAGCACGCGCGCCTCGGGCAGGAGCTCCATGTCGTAATAGATCTCGTCGTCCATGGCCCAGTTGGACACGTCCTTCGTGATGGGACTGTCGCGGTCCGTGAAGTAGAGGTGCATCGGCCCCTCGAGCCACTTCGTCGTCCCGTAGCGCCACGATCCGCCGACGATCCCCTTGAACCAGTCCGGATCGCGCGACACCGCCCCGGCGTGGAGGACGACCAGCCCGCCGCCCCGCGCCAAAAAGGCGCCGAGGTTGACGCGATCGTCGGGATTTGCGATGTCGCCCGCGTCCTGCCGGTGGAGCACGAGGACGTCCGTGTTCTCCAGTTGCGCCTTCGTGGGGAACGCATCGCCACCGGTCGCCTTCGCGCCACGCTCGTTGAGCAGCGGCACCCACTCCTTGAGGAACCGCGGGTAGTCGTGCGCGCCGGGCCCGTGCGTCTTCGGACCCGAGAAAATGAACACCCGCATCGGATCCGCCGCGGCGGTGGTGTGGCCGGTGAAGGCGGTCGCGAGCAGGGAGGCAAGGAGCAGGAATCGTTTCATGGCAGTTCCCGCGGACTATAGCGGGCGCCCCGGCACGGGTCAACCTGCCGCGCCCCGATCCGTTTCGGTATAGTGGTCTCGCTTCGATGGGCTCTGTCCACCTCTTCGCCACGCTCGATACGAAGGGTCGCGAAGCCGGCTTCGTGCGAGACCTGCTCACGTCCTGGGACGTCGGGGTGACGCTCGTTGACGTCGGCTCGCTCGGCGCGCCGGCCGTGGCGGCCGACATCCCGCGCGAGCGCATTTTCGAGCTCGCGGGCGCCACGCTCGAGGCCGTCCGCGACGCCGGCGATCGCGGAGCAGCGGTGACCCTCGCCGCGCAGGGCGCCGCGGCGCTGGCCCGCGACGCCCACAGCCGGGGAACGCTCTCCGGCGTCCTCGGCCTCGGGGGCTCGGCGGGCACGACGATCGCGACCGCGGCCATGCGTGCGCTCCCGCTCGGTGTCCCGAAGGTCATGGTGAGCACGCTGGCCTCGGGCATGGTCCGCCAGTTCGTGGGGGACAAGGACATCTTCATGCTCAACCCCGTGGTGGACATCCTCGGGTTGAACCGCATCAGCCGCCTGGTACAGTCGCAGGCCGCACGCGCGATGGCCGGCCTCGTCAGCCACCCTCCACCACCCCTGCAACCCGGCGACAGGCCGCTCGTGGCCGCGACGATGTTCGGGGTGACGACGGCGTGCGTGGAGCGGGCTCGCGAGACCCTCGAG
>JANPJN010000460.1:0-3376 GCA_031425515.1 Acidobacteriota bacterium
GCCAGGTTCGCGACGAGCGCCCCGCCCACGTTGTGGGCCACGTTCCAGCTCGAGACGACCAGGCCGCGTTCCCGCGTGCTGAACCAGTGCACCATCGTCTTGCCGCACGGGGGCCAGCCCATGCCCTGGACCCAGCCGTTCAGCGTCTGCAGGGTCACGAGCAGCCAGAGCGATGCGAACACCGCCTTGAACAGGCCGGTGCCGGCCATGATGGCGCAGGAGAGCAGCAGGCCCAGTGGCAGGAAGTACTTCGGATTGCTGCGGTCCGAGACGGCGCCCATCAGGAACTTCGACGTCCCGTACGCGAGCGACAGGCCCGTGAGCGCGAGGCCCACCTGCGCCTTGGAGTACTCGGGATGCTCGCGCAGGATGTCCGGCATGGCGAGCGCCAGGTTGTTGCGCACCAGGTAGTACGCGGCGTAGCCGGCGAAGATGCCGATGAACACCCGGCGCCTCTGGCGGCGGTACTCGGCATCGATCGCCGACGCGGGCAGGGGCGGGGCGGCGGGTGCGGGTTTCAGGGCGCTGAGCATGGGATGGCCGGGATCCGGGTCGAGGGTGACGATCTTGACGCGCCGCGCGGCCGGCGTCACTATCGGAGGCGGCCGTTACGCGAAATTGACGCGGCCGTCATGCCTCTTGTATCCAGGGTGAGTATAGTGTCGAACATGCCACGAACAATCAGGACCTGTCTCGCGTTTCTCGGCGTCATCCTTCTCGCCTCGGCTGCCTCCGCGCAGTTCGATACGGCCAGTGTGGTTGGCACCGTCAAGGACAATACCGGCGCCGTCGTTCCCGGTGCCACCGTGATGCTGTCGAACCTCGACACCGGCATTGCCGCGACGCGCGTCTCGGATGAGCACGGCAACTTCGAGTTCCCGACCGTGCGCATCGGCCGCTACAAGGTCACGGCCGAGCTCGCAGGGTTCGCCATTGCACTCGCCGACAACGTCGAAGTGGGAGTCGGCGCGCGCCAGCGCGTGGACCTGCAGTTGAAGACGGGCAATCTGACGGAGACGGTCGAGGTCGTCGGCGCCGCGACCCGGCTGGAGACCGACTCGAGCCAGCGCGGGCAGGTCATCACCGGCGATCAGACACGCGCGTTGCCGCTGAACGGCCGCGAGTATTCGGCCCTGGCGCTCCTGACCGCCGGCGTGCGCCAGTCGGCGATCGGCACGGGAGGCTTCACCCCGCGCGAGGGCTCCTTCAACGTCAACGGGCTGCGGAGCACGTTCAACAACTTCCTCATCGACGGTGTCGACAACAACGCCTACGGCACCAGCAACCAGGGCTTCTCCAACCAGGTCATGCAGCCGGCTCCTGACGCCATCGCCGAGTTCAAGGTCGTCACCAACAACATGAGCGCGGAGTACGGGCGATCGGCCGGCGCCACGATCAACGTCGCGTATCGGAGCGGCACGAACCAGTTCCACGGTGCGGGATGGGAGTTCGCGCGCGACACCCGCTTCAACGCGACCGGGTTCTTCCAGCCCCCCTCCGGCAAGAAACCGCCGCTCAAGCGCAATCAGTTCGGCGGCGTGCTCGGCGGGCCGATCGTGAAGAACAAGGCGTTCTTCTTCGGCGACTACGAGGGCTTCCGCCAGACGCGTGAGCTCGTCGCCACGTCGACGATTCCCACCGTCGCCCAGCGCGGCGGCGTGCTCGGCGTGGCCATTCGCAACCCGCTCACGGGCGAGGTGATTCCGGCCGGTGCGCCCATTCCGCTCACGGCCTTCGCGCGCACGGTGCTGAGCGGGCTTCCGGATCCGACGACGGCCGGCACGGCGAACAACTATGTGACGCTGCAGGAGTTCGAGAACATCACCGACAAGGCGGGCAGCAAGGTGGACGTCCAGGTCAGCCCGCGGCTGTCGTTCAGCGGTCGCTTCGGTTACCGCGACGCCGACATCACCGACCAGCCGCCGCTGCCGCTGCCGTCGGGCGGCTCCGGCAACGGGTTCACCTACGTGACCAACAAGCAGTTCGCCGTGGGCGCCACCTACATCCCCACGAGCAACTCGCTGCTCGAGTTCCGCTTCGGCTGGTCCGATACGATCGGCGGCAAGAATCCGCCGGCGCTCGCCAGCGGCAGCGCGCAGGATCTCTACGGCATCACCGGCCTGCCCTCCGACGCGCGCGTGGCCGGCGGCCTGCCGACACAGCTCATCACGGGCTACTCGGATCTGGGCCGGCAGGCGACGAATCCGCAGTGGCAGTTCCCGACGGTCTTCAACCCGAAGATCAACTACACGCAGACGCGCGGCCGGCATTCGCTCAAGACGGGCTACGAGTTCCAGCACATTCAGACCGAGGTGCAGGACGTCAACCCGCTCTACGGCCGCGATCAGTATGCCGGGCAGTTCACACGCCCCGCGGGCATCGCGGCAGCCAACATCTACAACCTCGCGGACTTCATGCTCGGCCTGCGAAGCACCTACGCGCTCAGCAACATTCTGGTCGCGAACCTTCGCCAGAACATGCACTTCGCCTACGTCCAGGACGACTTCCGGCTGAACGACCGCCTGACGCTGAACCTCGGGCTGCGCTACGAGTACGCCACGCCGCAGTGGGAAAAGGACAACATCCTCTCCAACTACGACCCCGAACGCCGCGCGATGGTGCCGGCCTCGAGCGGCTCCCTCCAGTCGCGCTCCACGATCCGGCCCGATCGCAACAACTTCGGTCCGCGCCTCGGCGCCGCCTACACGCTCACCCCGCGCACGGTCTTCCGCGGGGGCTACGGCATCAGCTACGTGCACTTCCACCGGGCCGGCGGCGCGAATATCCTCCCGATCAACGGCCCGCAGGTCATCAACGCGGTCGTCGGCCAGAGCAACCCGCTCGATGCGGCGTTCCGCCGGACGGAGCAGGGGTATCCCGCGGGCCTGACCGATCCGTCGCGCTTCAATCCGCTGGCCGCCAACGTCACCTACATGCCCTCGGACTACCACTCGAGTGGGGTCCAGAGCTGGTTCGCATCGGTCCAGCGCGAGCTCGGGCGCAACATGATCCTCGACCTCGCCTACGTCGGCAACGCCGCCGACGACATGCTGCTGTTCGCCAACTTCAACCAGGCGAGCCCGAACAACAGCGCCGGCACGCTCTCGCTGCAGTCCCGCCGGCCGATCCCCGAGTTCGCCGACATCACGTATGCATTCAACGGCGGCAAGTCGCGGTATCACGCCTTCCAGAGCAAGTTCGACTGGCGCCTGCGCGCAGGAATGTCTGTCCTCAGCTCCCTGACGCTGTCGCGCACGAAGGACAACGGCTCGGGCTCGCTCGAGAACCCCAACGGCAACTTCCCGGCCCCCCAGAACTTCTACGACCTCGAGGCGGACTTCGGCCTGTCGGCCTACCACCAGCCGTACAACAGCAC
>JANPJN010000461.1:0-3640 GCA_031425515.1 Acidobacteriota bacterium
CAAGGCGGGCGCCGGCCTCGAGTATCTGGACGTCGGCGGTGGTCTCGGTGTGGATTACGACGGGTCCCAGACGAACTTCGAATCGAGCGTCAACTACACGCTCGAGGAGTACGCCAACGACGTCGTCTATCACATCCAGACGGTGTGCAACGACGAGAAGGTCACGCACCCGACGATCATCTCCGAGAGCGGGCGCGCGATCGTGGCGTACCACAGCGTGCTCATCTTCAACGTGCTGGGGGTCTCGTCGTTCGGCGACGAGAAGATCCCGGACGCCATCAAGCCCGACGAGGCCGAGCAGCCCGTCATCGATCTGCTCGAGACTTACCAGAACCTGTCGGCGCGCAATGCGCTCGAGAGCTATCACGACGCCCAGCAGGCGCTCGACATGGCGCTGAACCTGTTCACGGGCGGGTACCTGCCGCTCGTGCAGCGCTGCCAGGCGGAGAACCTCTACTGGGCGATCCTGGTGAAACTGCGCAAGCTCGTGGCCTCGATGGACGACGTGCCGGAGGATCTGCAGGGCCTCGACGACACGATGGCCGACACGTATTTCTGCAACTTCTCGCTCTTCCAGTCGTGCCCCGACAGCTGGGCGATCAAGCAGTTGTTCCCGGTGATGCCGATTCACCGCCTGAACACGCCGCCGAACCATCACGCGGTGCTCGGCGACATCACCTGCGACTCGGACGGAAAGATCGACCAGTTCATCGACCGTCGTGACGTCAAGCGGACCCTGCCGCTCCACACGGTCAACGGCGATCCCTACTACCTCGGCGTCTTCCTGATTGGCGCCTACCAGGAGATCCTGGGCGACCTGCACAACCTCTTTGGCGACACGCATGCCGTGCACGTCAGTCTCGACGCCCGCGGCAGCGTCGTCCTCGACGCGGTGATCAAGGGAGACACCGTGAAGGAGGTGCTCGACTACGTGGAGTTCGACGCCGACACGCTGGTGCGCAAGCTCCGGCAGGACGTCGAGCTCGCGGTGCGGGAGGGGAAGATCAACTACGAAGAATCAGGCCGTCTGCTGGAATTCTACGAGGACGGTCTGGCCGGCTACACCTACCTGGAAGATCCCAAAGAACGATAGAGCGATAGGAGGCGGCGGCAATCGCCGCCCCCGTCTGCCCGGCGTTCTCGGCTCTACGCCGGCTGCGTCGCGCAGAAGCGATCGAACGCCTGTGTGAGCTCCGACGCGATCGCCTCGGCGTTCCGGCTCTCGATCTGGCTCCGCTCCATCATGTAGAGCAGCTTGCCGTCGCGCAGCAGCCCGATCGACGGCGAGGACGGCGCATAGCCGGTGAAGAACCGGCGTGCGCGGTCGGTCGCTTCGATGTCGGCCCCGGCGAAGACCGTAGCGACGACGTCCGGGCGGTTGGGGTTCTGGAGGGCGGTCGCCAGTCCGGGGCGCGCCTTCCCGGCGGCACAGCCGCAGACCGAGTTCACCACCAGCAGGACGGTGCCTTCGGAGTGCTCGACGGTCTGTTCGACCGCCTCGGCGGTCTTCAGTTCCTTGGCGCCCATCGCGGTCATCTCGCCGCGCATCGGGGCAATCAGATATTCGGGGTACGGCATGGTCGTGTCCAATCCTTTCGGGAGCCCGGCCGTGCCGGCCGGCGCTCATGTCAGTGTGCGGGTGGCTTCAGGCTCTCATCGCGCTTCGCCTTGAACTCGTTGCCCGCGGCCCACTCGGGGAACGTGTCGGCGTTGGCCACCCGGTAGCCCACCGCGAAGAAGAGCTGTGCGTCTTCGAGCGCCCCGGAAAGATCCCAGTCCGGCTTGATCTGGTCCGAGGGGGCGTGATAGTCGACGTCGGTGTATTCGTCGCGCTTCGTCTTGCCGTACTCCGCGCTCTTGCCGATGTAGTCGATGCCCGCGTCGGGGGCGAGCGCCGGCACGCCCTGCTTGGCGAAGTTGAAGTGATCCGATCGGTAGTAGAAGCCCTTCTCCGGCTCCGGATCGGCGCGCAGTGTGCGTCCCTGTTCCGTCGCGGCCGTGCGCAGGTAGTCGTCCAGGGTCGACGCGCCCATGCCCACGACCGTGAGATCCTTCGTGCGGCCCCACTGGTTCACCCCATCGACATTGATGTTCGCGGCGGTTCTGGCGAGCGGATAGAGTGGATTGAGCGAGTAATACTGCGACCCGAGCAGCCCCTGCTCTTCTGCGGTGACCATCAGGAAGAGGATCGACCGCTTCGGCTGAGGCTGGATCTTCGTGAAGGCGCGCCCAATTTCCAGCACCGTGGCGACGCCGGACGCATTGTCGAGCGCCCCGTTGTAGATCCGGTCCCCCTTGACGGGCGCCCCCACGCCGAGATGATCCCAGTGCGCGGAATAAACCACGTAGTCGTCTTTCATGCGCGCATCGCTGCCTTCGAGCTTTGCCACGACGTTCTGGGAGTCAATCGTCCGCAGCGTCTGCTTGACGGCAAGCGAGGCCTTGAGGCCGAGCGGCACGGGCTTGAACGCGCGCGTCAGCGCCTGCTGCTTGAGCGCGTCGAAATCCTGCCCGGCCATCGACAGGATCTTCTTCGCGGCGTCGAGCGTGACCCACCCCTCGATGGCGGCTCGTCCCATGTTCCTGTCGGGCGTCACCAGGTCGAACTTCTCGCGGAGGTTGCCCTGCACGACCGAGAAGGGATAGCCGGCGGGCACCGTTTCATGGACGACCAGAATGCCGGCCGCGCCGCGCCGCGCCCCTTCGTCGAACTTGTACGTCCAGCGGCCGTAGTAGGTCATTGCCGGGCCTCCGAAGACTTTCGGATCCAGCTTCGACGCGTCCGACGGGTCCGGCACGGCAGGATCGTTGACAAGGACGATGAGGGTCTTGCCCTTGACGTCCACGTCCTTGAAGTCGTTCCAGTCGAACTCGGGGGCGGTGACGCCGTAGCCGGCGAAGATCAGGTCGGACTGATTAATCGACGCGGCGTCCGCGACGTGCTTGGACCAGGGGACGACCTCGTCGGCCCACTTGAAGGTGCGCTTCTCCGATCCTTTCGAGACGACGAAGGGGCTGGCTTCGGTGGCGGTGATGCCGACGAGCGGCACTTTCTGGATGTAGGTGCCGTCGGGGTTACCCGGCTTGAGCCCGATCTGGCGGAACTGGTCCTGGATATAGCGGACCGACAGGTCCTCTCCCTTCGAACCCGGCGCGCGCCCTTCGTACTCGTCGGACCCCAGGGCCGTGATGTGGGCCATCACCTGGGCAGTCTCGAGGCGGGGCATCGACGCGAGCGGCATCGGTGCGGGAGCCGCCTGTGGCGCCGCTCCGGCGTCGGGATCGGCGCCGCACCCGGGGAGGCAGGCGACGAAGGCCGTCAGGATGAGCAGTCGTCTCATGCCTCCATTGTACCGCGCGCATCGGGCCTGGCGCGGCATCCGGCTCGGCCGGGCCAGAGTCCTTGCGGTAAACTGGAGCCTCCTCCAGTGACAGCCACAACCTCTCTTCCCCCGCTGCTCGAGGCGGCCCCGGTCGCCATCGCGAGCCTCGATCTGCGAGGGTGCATTCTCGCGGCGAATCGGGCGCTGCTCGACGCGGCCGGGTATGCCCCCGCCGAGCTCGTGGGGCTTCCCTTCTCTGCCTTCCTCGAGGGATCCGACGAGGCGGCGGCCAGCACCAGCTTCGCGGAGCTCGTCTC
>JANPJN010000462.1:0-2448 GCA_031425515.1 Acidobacteriota bacterium
CTATCTCGAGGGGGACGGCAAGCTCGGCGAAAGCTTCGAGGCGATGCGGAAGCACATCCGCACCAGCCGCGCGCGCCGCTTCGTAATCGGCGCCATCAACGACCCCAGTGCGCTCGGCGCCCTGCGTGCGCTGCAGGAAGCCGGCCGCAGCGAGTCGTGCGCGATCATGGGCCAGAACGCGTCGCCGGAGGGGCGCGCCGAGCTGCGCGAGCCGGGCACGCGCCTCATCGGCTCGGTGGCCTACTTTCCGGAGAAGTACGGCGCGGAGATCGTCGCCGTCGCGCTCGACATCCTGCACCGGCGCCCGGTGCCGCCGGCCGTCTTCGTGAAGCATCAGCTCGTCACGCCCGAGAACGTCGATCACATCTATCCCAACGATCGACTCACGCTCGTCACGGCTCCCTCTATCTAAAGGTTCTACGGGGTTCCACGGGGTTCCGCCGGGTTCTACGGGGTTCGGGTTCCAAGGGGTTCCACGAAGTTCAGGGTTCTACGGGTCCCGCTGCAGATTTTCCGGCCGGTGCGGCGGCTCCGGTGTCCAACACTGCATGACGTAACGCAGCGCAGCTGCGGTCACTCATCGGATGCAGTGAAGGAGGCCGGACATGCGAAGGATCGTGCTCGCGCTCGGCGTGTGCGTAATCGTGGTGGCGCTCGGGTTCGCCGCGCAGGCCCCGACGGGCACGATCAGTGGAACGGTGCGCAATGCGGCGGGCGCACAGTTGCCGGCAGCACGACTCGCTCTCGTCAGGGACGGTGTCGAGTCCCGGGTGCTGCAATCCGACGGCACGGGCGCCTTCACATTCGCCCGGGTGCCGGCTGCCAGGTACCAGCTCACCGCCAGTCTCGCCGGCTTCTCCCCGTTCTCGACCCATCTCGACGTGGCGGCCGGCCAGACGACGGCTCTCGCGATCGTCCTCGCGCCTGCCGCGCAGGCGGAAGATGCCGCCGCACCCCAGGCCGAACCGCTTCACGCTTCGTCTGCCGACGCCTCCGCCCGGAGGATCCCCCGGTGGGAGGGACTCTCGGGCAGCGCCATCGGCGGCGCAATCGGCGGCGTAGCCGGCGGGGTCGTGGGGGGCATGCCCTCGGCCCCCTTGCCGTATTCGGGCCGACCCCACGGGCGCTATGACGGGACCTCCGAGAACTACGCCCGCATCGACGACAACCCCTTCCGCCGCGTCGCCGCCGAGCCGCTCTCCACGTTCTCGATTGACGTGGACACGGCCTCCTACGCCAACGTCCGCCGCTTCCTGAACGCGGGCGCGCTCCCGCCGCCCGACGCGGTACGCACCGAAGAGCTGATCAACTATTTCCGCTTCGACTACCCGCTCCCGGGCGCTGACGCTCCAATCTCGATCACGACCGAACTGGCCGCCTGCCCGTGGAACCCGAAGCACCGCCTCGCGCTCGTCGGCCTGCAGTCGCGGCCTCCCGCGATCGGCGCCCTGCCGCCCCGCAACCTCGTCTTCCTCATCGACGTCTCGGGCTCGATGGATTCTCCGGACAAGCTGCCGCTGATCCGCACGGGCCTGCGCATGCTCGTCGACACCCTCACCCCCGCCGACCGCATCGCCCTGGTCGTCTACGCCGGCCACACGGGCGTCGTCCTGCCCGCCACGAGCGGCAGACAGAAGGCGGCGATCCACGCCGCCATCGCGCGCCTCGAGGCTGGAGGCTCGACCAACGGAGGGGCCGGCATCACGCTCGCGTACGACATCGCGCAGCAGAACTTCGTCAAAGGCGGGATCAACCGCGTGATCCTCGCGACCGACGGCGACTTCAACGTCGGCGTGACGAGCCAGGGCGCGCTCACGCGACTCATCGAGGAGAAGCGCGGCACCGGCGTGTTCCTCTCCGTGCTCGGCGTCGGCACCGGCAATATCAAGGATGCGACGATGGAGATGCTGGCGGATCGGGGGAACGGCAACTACTCGTATCTGGACACGCTGCACGAGGCGAGAAAGGTGCTCGTGAGCGAAGCGGGCGCGACGCTCGTGACCGTGGCGAAGGACGTCAAGATCCAGGTCGAGTTCAACCCGACGCACGTCGGCGCCTACCGCCTGATCGGCTACGAGAACCGGCTGCTCGCGAACGCGGACTTCAACAACGATCGCAAGGACGCCGGCGAGATCGGCGCGGGCCATACGGTGACGGCGCTCTACGAGTTGATCCCGCCCGGCGAGGAGGGACTCGTCTCCGACGTCGATCCCCTCAAAGACCAGCGACCCGTGACGCCCACGGGCACGCGCACCGACGAGGTCATGACGGTCAAGCTGCGCTACAAGGCGCCGGACGGCGACGTCAGCCGGCTGCTGTCGGTGGCGGTGAAGAATCGCGTGTCAGACGATTCGCCCAACATCGGCTTCGCGGCCGCCGTCGCGGAGTTCGGCATGCTGCTCCGCAGCTCCGAACATCACGGATCCGCCACGCACGCGAGCGCCGCCG
>JANPJN010000463.1:0-18183 GCA_031425515.1 Acidobacteriota bacterium
CCAGCCACCGTAACGGGCGTGCTACGATCTGCGGTTTGCCCGGCGGAGGGTTCCTCCGGCGGCACCCCTCCCAGCGATGAGGAGTCCATCGGCTCGAACGCGCGGAAAGAGGGAGGGCCTCGTGGTAAGGTGCGGCGGAAAGTGACGGTCCGGACAGTCCTCGTCTGCGAGGCGCAGGTGCCCTTCGTTCACGGCGGCGCCGAGATGCATGTGCGTCAGCTCGTACGCGAGCTGCGCAGCCGCGGCTTCGACACGGAGCTCGTCAGCGTCCCGTTCAAGTGGTATCCCAAGGAGGAAATCCTCCCCCACGCCGCCGCCTGGCGGCTGCTCGACCTCAGCGAGGCCAACGGCCGGCCGATCGACCTGGTGATCGCGACGAAGTTTCCGACCTACTTCGTCCGCCATCCCCGCAAGGTCGCCTGGCTCATTCACCAGTACCGCGCCGCCTACGAACTGTGCGGGACGGAGTACAGCGACTTCGCCCATACCGAGCTCGACGTCGGCCTGCGCGATCACCTGATGCGCCTGGACACGGCCGCGCTCGCCGAGTGCACGCGCCTCTTCGCCAACGCACGCAACACCGCGGGACGGCTGTCGAAATACAACGGGCTCCACGCCGAGCCGCTGTACCATCCCCCCCAGCTCGCCTCTCGCCTCGCGCCCGGGCCCTCTGGCAACTACGTCCTCTCGGTGGGCCGCATCGAATCGGTCAAGCGCGTCGATCTCGTCATCCGGGCGATGGCGGCCATCGATGCGCCGATCCGGCTCGTGATCGCAGGCAACGGCACGCAGCGCGCCAACGCGGAGCGCACGGCGGAGACCGCCGGGGTGTCCGACCGGGTGACCTTCCTCGGCGGGGTGGGCGACGACGAGCTCCTCGCTCTGTACGCCGGGGCGCTCGCGGTCATCTACCCCCCCTTCGACGAAGACTTCGGCTACGTCACGCTCGAAGCGTTCCTCGCGCGCAAGCCGGTCGTCACGTGCGTCGACTCAGGAGGCCCGAACGAGTTCGTCGTGGACGGCGTCAACGGGTTCGTCTGCCCTCCGCAGCCGGAACCGATCGCCTCGGCGGTCAACCGCCTGGCCGCCGATCGGGGGCTCGCGGCCGCGATGGGCGATGCCGGCCACGCCACCGCCAGCCGCATCACGTGGGACGGCGTGATCGAAAAGTTGGTTTCCTGAGCCGCGAGAAGTGCCAGAATTGCCACGCCCCGTGAAGCTGATCATCCAGATTCCCTGCCTCAACGAGGCGGCCACGCTGCCCGCCACGCTGGCGGATCTCCCGCGCTCGATTCCCGGCATCGACAGCGTCGAGGTGCTGGTCATCGACGACGGGTCGCGGGACGGGACGGCCGATGTGGCGCGCGCCTGCGGCGTGGAGCACGTGGTGCGCTTCCGCCGCAACAAGGGGCTCGCGGCCGCGTTCATGGCGGGCATCGACGCTTCGCTCAAGGCCGGGGCCGACTTCATCGTCAATACCGACGCCGACAACCAGTACGCGGCGCATGAAATCCCCAGACTCCTGGCCCCGCTCCTCGACGGCGCGGCCGACATCGTGATCGGCGACCGGAACATCGCCGAGCTGCGCCACATGTCGTGGCGCAAGCGGCAGTTGCAGCGCCTGGGGAGCTGGGTGGTACGGCAGGTCTCGAACACGACCGTGCCCGACACGACGAGCGGCTTCCGCGCCTACACCCGCGAAGCGGCGCTTCGCATGACGGTGATCTCGGAGTTCTCGTACACGCTGGAATCGATCATCCAGGCGGGCAAGAAGCGCATGGCGATCGCCCACGTCGCAGTGGCGACCAACGCCCGCACGCGGGAGTCGCGGCTGTTCGACAGCATCTTTTCGTACATCAAGCGCTCATCCGCGACGATTGTCCGGATCTATGCGATGTACGAACCGCTGAAGGTGTTCACTTATCTGGGCCTGACCGTGCTGGGGATCGGGCTGGCCATATCGCTCCGGTTCCTCTTCCACTACTTCACGGAGCCGGGGTTCGGTCCGGAGCGCCATCTCCAGTCCCTGATTGCCTCTGCGGTGCTGATGATCGTCGGCTTCCAGGTGATCGTCATCGGCCTGCTCGCCGACATGATTTCCGGCAACCGGAAGCTGCTTGAGGATCTTCTCTACCGGGTACGCAAGCTCGAGTTGCCCGACCGCCCCTCCACCGCGGTGGCACCGCCGCTGGCCGCCGCCACACACGATCGGCCGGCACGCTGATGGCCGATCCCGCCGCGGTCTCGATCGTCGTCCCCGCCTTCAACGAAGCCGCCGGCATCGGCGAGGTGGTGGCCGATCTCGCCGCCGAAGCCCGCTGGCACGAGATCATCGTGGTGGACGACGGCTCGAAGGATGCGACCGCGGAGCGCGCCGAGGGAGCCGGGGCCGTGGTGATCCGGCACCCCTACAACAAGGGGAACGGCGCGGCAGTGAAGAGCGGCATCCGGCGCGCGACGGGCGAGTACGTGTTGATCGTGGACGGTGACGGCCAGCACCGTCCAGCGGATGCCCGCCGCCTCGTCGCACGCCTTGGCGAGTACGACCTCATCATCGGCGCGCGCGCCTCGGCCACACAGGCGACCGCGGGGCGGAAGATCGGCAACGCGATGCTCAACGGCCTGGCCACCTATCTGACCGGCCGGGACATCCCCGACCTGACGTCCGGCTTCCGCGGCGCGCGGCGCGACCAGCTCCGGGAGTTCCTTCATCTGCTCCCGAACGGGTTTTCGACGCCGACGACGACCACGCTGGCCTTCATCAAGGCGGGCTACAACGTGGCCTTCGAGCCGGTGGAAGCGCGACAGCGCGTGGGCGCCTCGAAGATCCGGCTCGCGCGGGACGGGGCGAAGTTCCTCATGATCATCCTGAAGATCGTCACCATCTTCAGTCCGCTGCGGGTCTTCTTGCCCATCAGCCTGGCCTGCTTCGCCTTCGGCGCGACCTATGCGGTCTGGACGATCGCGACCCAGCACCACGTCACGAACTCCTCCGTGCTCCTCATCATGCTGGCCGTGATCGTGTTTCTCGTCGGGCTGGTGTCGGAGCAGATCTCCGCGCTTCGCTTCGAGGGGCGCCGATAGCGGCGCCGATGCCCCTGGACCCCGCGCGTGCGCGCCGCCTGATCCTCGCCGCGGTCGCGGCCGGGCTCGTGGCCCGGCTGGCCTTCGGCCTGCTGTACTGGACGGACAAGCCGTTGACGCACGACGAGCGCGAGTATCTCGCGCTTGCCGACAGCGTTGCCGCCGGACGTGGATTCACCTACGACGCGGCGCACGAAACCGGGACGGCACAGCAGTTCGGCCGGGCGCCCGCCTACCCGCTGTTCCTCGCGGCCATCGGTGCGGGAAGCGGACCGGCGTCCTCCCCAACCCGCGTGAAGGTCGCGCAGGCGGTGGTCGGAGCGATCGGGGTCTGGCTCATCGGTACGCTCGCGCTCCGCTATGCCGGACCGGCCGCCGGTGCCACGGCAGCGGCGATTGCCGCGTTCTATCCACCGCTGGTCTGGATCTGCGCCTACGTCCTCAGCGAAAGCCTGTACAGCACGCTCGCCCTGGCTGCCGCCCTGCTCCTCAACAGGGCGCTCGATCGCGCGGGCGCGGACGGCCGCGCGGCCGCTGGCCTCCTCCTCACCGCCGGGGCCGGTCTGGCGGTCGGCGTCGCGGCACTCACCCGCCCGGGCATGGTGTTCTTTCTCCCGCTGGCGGGGCTCTGGCTGGCGCGGCAGCGCCGCACGTGGCTCGCCGCCGGCCTCATCCTGATGTCGCTCGCGGCCATCGCGCCGTGGACGGTCAGGAACGTGCGCGTGTTCCATCGCTTCGTCCTCATCGCGTCTGAAGGCGGGGTCACGTTCTGGACCGGGAACCATCCGCTCGCGCGGGGGGAGGGCGATCTGGCGGCCAACCCCGACATCAAGCGCGCCGAGCTGCTGTTCCGGCAGGCGCGCCCCGGGCTCTCCGCCGAAGCGCTCGAGCCCGAGTACTACCGCGACGCGTTCCGCCATATCGCCGCCCGGCCCGTCTGGTGGCTCGGGCTCCTCGCGAGAAAAGCGCTCTACACGGTGCTCCCGATCGGCCCGTCGTATACGCTACACTCGACCACATACCTCGTGGCATCGGTAGCCTCGTACCTGCTGCTGTTGCCGTTTGCCGTGCGGGGCTGGTGGCTGCGGCGCCACGACGGGCGCCCCGAGGCGCTGCTGGTGATGGCACTCTCCGCCGTGGCCGCCGGCCTCGTCTTCTTCCCGCAGGAGCGGTTCCGGATACCCGTGATTGACCCCGCGCTGATCCTCTGTGCCGCTGCCTGCGCTGATCGCTGGACTCGCTGATGAACGTGCTCGTAGTCGTACCCACCTACAACGAGCGGGACAACCTTCCGCTGCTCGTCCGCGGCGTGCTCGCGCACCCGGGCTTCCGTGTCCTCGTCGTGGACGACGGCTCGCCGGACGGCACGGGGGCGGTGGCGGATGCGCTCGCGACGGAACACCCGGGACGCGTCGAGGTCATGCACCGCACCGGCCGCCGCGGGCTCGGCCTCTCCTACATCGACGGACTCCGCAAGGCCGTCGCGACGCCTGACGTGGACCTCGTGTGCCAGATGGACGCGGACCTCTCTCACAACCCCGAGTACCTCCCGGCGCTCGCGTTGGCGGCCGAGTCCGCAGACGTCGTCATCGGCTCGCGCTACCTGAACGGCGTCAGCGTCGTCAACTGGCCCCTCCACCGCATCGTCCTCAGCACCTTCGCGAACCGGTACGTCCGCGCCGTCACGCGGCTCTCGGCGACCGACTGCACGAGCGGGTACCGCTGCTGGCGGCGCGAGGCGCTGGCGCGCCTGCCGCTCGATCGCATGGTCTCGGACGGTTATGCCTTTCTCGTCGAGATGCTGTTCGACGCCGCACGACAGGGGTGCCGTGTGGCCGAAGTGCCGATCATCTTCGTCGAGCGGCGGCAGGGCCAGTCCAAGCTCTCGTCGAGCGTCATCCTCGAATCGATCGTCATGCCCTGGCGCCTGAAGCTGCAGGCGGCACGTCGCTGACGCGGCATGGCTGAAGTCGTCGTGATGGTGACGACGTCGTATCCCAGATTTGCGGGGGACAGCGTCGGCACCTTCATGGAGCCGATCGCGCGGGGGGTTGCCGCCCGCGGCCACGAGGTCCACGTCGTCGCACCCTGGCACCCCCTGATCGATCGCCCCGCCGTCGAAGGCGGCGTCCATCTGCACTTCTATCGCTACGCTCCCCATCCCTCGCTGAACGTGTTCGGGTATGCCGCGGCCATGAAGGCGGACGTCAGCCTCCGGGGCGCCGCGTATCTCGCGGCCCCGCTGGCCCTCGCGGCCGGGTGGCGGATGGTCCGGGCGGTAGCGCGACGCCACAGGGCCACCGTCGTGCACGGGCACTGGGTCGTGCCCGGCGGCGTGACGGCGGCGGCGGCGGCGCCGCGGCTGCCGCTCGTCATCAGCATGCATGGGTCGGATGTATACGTCGCCGAAACCGTGGCCCCGGCCCGCATGGCGGCGCGGGCGGCGTTCCGCCGCGCGGGATTCGTGACGGCCTGCAGCGACGATCTGAATCGGCGGGCGGTGGCGCTCGGCGCATCGCCGGATCGAATCGAGACGGTCCCGTACGGAGTGGACGAGGCCCGGTTCAGACCTGACCCACTCGCCCGGTTGGTCCTGCGACAGGAACTGGCGGTCGCCGCCGGCGCGCCGCTCCTTTGTGCCGCCGGGCGTCTCGTGCGCAAGAAGGGCTTCGAGTATCTGATCGACGCCCTCGGGCACCTGCCTGGCGCCGTGCTGGCCCTTGCGGGCGACGGCACGCTGGCGGGCGAGTTGGGCGAACGGGCGGCCGCGCGCGGCGTGGCGGACCGGGTCCGGTTCCTCGGCAACCTGCCTCAGGACAGGATCGGCGCGCTCTTCGCCGCGGCCGACGTCGTGTGCGTCCCGTCGGTGCGCGACGACAGCGGCAATGTGGACGGCCTGCCGAACGTCGTCCTCGAGGCGCTGGCGTCGGGCACACCGGTCGTGACCACGCCGGCCGGCGGCATCCTCGCGGTCGTCCAGGACGGGGTGACCGGGCTCATCGTGCCTGAACGCGACGGCGTCGCGCTGGCGCGAGCTGTTGGGCGGCTGGTCGCGGATCCCGATAGCGGACGCCGGATCGGTGCGGCTGCGCGGGCGCTGATGCAGGATCGTTTCGGGTGGGGCCGGGTGGCGGAGCGGTTCGAGGCCGCCTATGGCGCGGCGCTTGCCTTCCGATCCTCCCGCCAGCTAACATCCAACGGTTAACCCATGCAGCAGGTGTCGCGACCCGGCCCGGGGCTGAGTGTGTTCTTCCCGGCGTACAACGACAGCGGGACCATTGCCAGCCTCGTCATCAACGCCCTCCACGCGGCGCGTGAGCTGACCGCCGACTTCGAGATCATCATCGTCAATGACGGCAGCGCGGACAGCACCGCCGAGGTCGCCGACGAGCTCGCGCGCACCTACCCGGAGGTGCGCGTCGTGCACCATCCGCGCAACCGCGGGTACGGCGGGGCCCTGCGCAGCGGATTCGAGGCCGCCACGCGCGAGCTGGTGTTCTACACCGACGGGGACGCGCAGTACGATCCGAAGGAGATGGCGGTCCTGTGGGGGGCGCTCGACGACGGGGTGGACCTGGTCAACGGCTACAAGATCAGCCGATCGGATCCGCTGCATCGGATTGTCATCGGCCGCATCTACCATCACACCGTCCGGCTGCTGTTCGGGCTCAAGGTGCGCGACGTGGACTGCGATTTTCGCCTGATGCGGAGATCCATCTTCGAGACCGTACGGCTCGAGAAGAACAGCGGCGTCATCTGCCTCGAGATGATGAAGAAGGTCCAGGACGCCGGGTTTCGCATCTCGGAAGTGCCCGTGCACCATTACCATCGCGCCTACGGCCGCTCCCAGTTCTTCAACTTCCGGCGCCTCGTCAGGACGGCCATCGACGTCGCAAAACTCTGGTACGTGCTCGTGGTGCGCCGCGAGCACCTGCGCGGCGCGCCCTCCTCCATCGCCGCGGCGCCCAGACCTCAGGACCGCTCGTGACGACGTCGCCCGAGGCGTATCTCCATTTTTACCAGGGCCGCCGGGTGATGGTGACGGGAGGCCTGGGGTTCATCGGCAGCAACCTCGCCCGCCGGCTCGTGGATCTCGGCGCCGACGTGCTCATCGTCGATGCGCTCCAGCCGGAGTACGGCGGCAACCTGTTCAACATCGACGGCATCACCCATCGCGTGCGGGTGAACATCGCCGACGTGCGGATGCAGAGCACCATCGGCGTGCTGGCGAAGGGGCACGACGTCATCTTCAACCTGGCGGGGCAGGTCAGCCACATCGACAGCATGCGGGACCCTTATACGGACCTGGAGATCAACTGCCGCGCGCAGCTCTCGATTCTCGAGGCGTGCCGCATCAACAATTCCGGCGTGCGCATCGTCTATGCGGGCACGCGGCAGGTGTACGGCAAGCCGGACTACCTGCCGGTGGACGAGAAACACCTCGTGCGTCCGTCCGACATCAACGGGGTGAACAAGGCCGCCGGCGAGTATTACCATCTGCTGTACAACAACGTCTTCGACGTGCATGCCTGCTCGCTTCGCCTGACAAACGTGTACGGGCCCCGACAACTCATCAAACACAATCGTCAGGGATTCATCGGCTGGTTCATCCGCCTCGCGCTCGAAGATCGCGAGATCCAGGTCTTCGGCGACGGATCCCAGCTGCGCGACTTCGTGCATGTGGACGACGCGGCGGACGCCTTTCTCAGGGCCGGGGCCTCGAGCGCGTGCGACGGCGGCGTGTTCAACGTCGGGGGCGAAGAGCCCATCTCGCACAGGGATCTCGTCGCGATGCTCGTCGAGGCCGCCGGAACGGGCAGCGTGCGGTATGTGGATTGGCCGCCGGACAAGAAGCGGATCGACATCGGCAGCTTTTACTCCGACTCGACGAAGTTCCAGCAGGCCGTCGGCTGGAAGCCGCGGATCGAGCTGCGCGAGGGGCTGCGGCAGACGCTGGCGTTCTACCGTCAGCACATGACGCACTACGTCGAGTCCCCCGGCGCGGAGGTCCGATGATTCCGTTCCTGCAGCTCACCCCGGGGGAGGACGCCGGCGTCGTGCGCGACGCGATCGACCGCGTCGTGGCGCGCGGCTGGTTCGTGCTGGGCCCCGAGCTGCAGGCCTTCGAGCGCGAGTTCGCCGCGGCGTGCGGATCCGCTGAGGCAGTCGGCGTGGGCACCGGGACCGACGCCCTCGCCATCGCGATGCGCGCGCTCGGCATCGGCCCGGGCGATGAGGTCATCACCACCCCCCTGTCGGCGGCGTACAGCGCGCTGGCGATCATGATGGCGGGCGCGCGTCCCGTGTTCGCCGACATCGATGCCGATCGCCTCACGCTCGACCCCTCGGCGGTGGCGGCGGCCGTCACACCCAGGACGGCCGCGATCCTGCCCGTGCACCTGTACGGCCAGCCCGCCGACATGCCGGCCCTCGTGGCCGTGGCCGAGCGCCACAACCTGGCCATCGTCGAAGACTGCTGTCAGGCGCACCTGGCTACCTGCGGTGGCCGCCCGGTCGGGAGCTTCGGATCCGCAGCGGCCTACAGCTTCTATCCGACCAAGAATCTCGGCGCCCTCGGCGACGGTGGCGCCCTGACGACCAACGATCCGGCCGTGGCCGACAGGGCGCGGCGGCTGCGCAACGGCGGCCAGACGGACCGCTATCATCACGGCGAGTTCGGCGTGAATTCGAGGCTCGACGAGCTTCAGGCGGCCGTGCTGCGCGCCCGACTGCCGCTCCTTCCCCGCTGGACCGCCCGCCGCCGCGAGCTCGCGGGGGAGTATCGACGCCTCCTCGTCGGGGCCGAGGGGCTGGTGGTGCCGCCAGAGCTCGACGCCGGCCACGTCTACCACCTGTTTCCAGTCCGAAGCGCGTCCCGGTCGGCGCTACAGGAACGATTGCGCAGCGCCGGCATCGAAACACTCATCCACTACCCCGTGCCGATCCCCCGCCAGCCCGCGCTCGATTCGCAGGATCCAGCCGCGTGCCCGATCGCCGACCGAGTGTGCGCGGAGGTCTTCTCGATGCCGCTCTACCCGGCGCTGCCGTCGGAGGCCGTGGCACGAGCGGCGCGCGCGCTCGCGGCACAATAAGCAGGTGGCAGTCGAAGCCCGCCGCCGCGCGCGCCGGCTCGCGGTCTGTCTCGTCGTCGTCCTCCTCCAGTTCGGCATCTTCGAGCTTGGCCTCCGCACATGGGGATCCTCGGAAGCCGCACCGGCCTTCCAGGGGCTCTTCACCGACGACCCCGCCATCGGCTACCGGCTCAGGCCGCGCGCGAACGTCCGCTTCACCACGGCGGAATTCGACACCCGGATCGCCATCAACGACCTCGGCGTGCGCGACGATGAGGAGATCGGGCCACGGGGAGCCGGCGAGCGACGCATCCTCATCCTCGGTGATTCGCTGGTGCTGTCGGTTCAGGTGCCGTTCCAGGAGACGTTCGGAGAACGGCTCGAGCGTCGACTGAACGCGGCCAAGCAGCTCCACTCCTACCGCGTGATCAACGCCGGCGTCCAGGGCTATGGGCCGGTCGAGGAGTTGCTGCTGCTGCGATCGATCATCCACCGGGTGCAGCCCGACCTCGTCATCGCCACGCTGTTCGTCGGCAACGACGCGGAGGAAGCGCTCACGTCCGCGCCCAGGCTCGCCGGCACGCGTCCGGCGGCCGCAACCCTCCGTGACGATCTGGCCACCCGACTGCGTCGTCTCGTTCGCCGGAGCATGGTGCTCCAGGTGCTTCGCCTGCGCGTAGCGGCCGCCACGGGCCGCTTCACCTGGTCAGCGGGGGCGCCCGAACCGCCGCTCCAGAGTTACGCCGCGGTCCCGGCGCCACGGATCGCGCAGGGGATCAACATCACGCGCCAGGCGGTCGAAGGCATGATTGCCGAAGCGCGAGGTGTCGGCGCGCGCACGGCGCTGGTGATGATGCCGGCCCGCTTTCAGGTGGACGATGCCGACTACGGCCGGCTGCGGGAGGCGGTCCGGACAGCCGGCGGAGAACTGGTGCGCGACGGCGCGACGGACCGGTTCGAGGCCGCGCTCGGCGGTCTGGGCGTGCCGGTGCTGGATCCGCTCCCGGCGCTGCGCGCGGCTCTGCCGGGCCCGGACCTCTTCTTTCAGCAGACCGTGCACCTCACTCCGCGCGGGCACGCGGTCATCGCAGAGGCGCTCGAACAGTTTCTCGAGAGCCAGAGGCTGCTCGGGCCCGCGGCGGGCCGCTGACGCCAGCAATGGTCTTCAACTCCCTCCACTTCCTCTGGTTCTTCATCGTCGTCTATGCGGCGTACCGGGTGCTGCCGCACAGAGCGCAGAACTGGCTGCTACTGGTCGCGAGTTATTACTTTTACGCGGCGTGGGACTGGCGGTTCCTGGGCCTGCTCATCGCGTCCACCCTGGTCGACTTCACCTGCGGGCTCGCGCTCGATCGCACGGCGTCGACGAGGGCCCGGCGCGTGCTGCTGGCGGCGAGCCTCGGCTTCAATCTGACGCTGCTCGGCTTCTTCAAGTACTTCAACTTCTTCGCAGACAACCTGCACGAGGTGTTCGGCGCGATCGGCTGGCAGACCGACGCCGTCACGCTGCGCGTGCTCCTGCCGGTTGGTATCTCGTTCTACACGTTCGTGACGATGAGCTACGTGATCGACGTGTACCGGCGCGAGATCCCCGCGACGCGACACCTCGTGGACTTTGCCGTGTTCGTCGCCTTCTTTCCGCACCTCGTCGCCGGGCCCATCCTGCGCGCCTCGCGCCTTCTTCCCCAGATCACGCTTCCACGGGCGATCTCCCGAGCGCAGGTGCGCGACGGGCTGTGGCTCATCGCGTGGGGTTTCTTCCAGAAGATCTTCGTGGCCGACAATCTGGCGGGCGTCGTCAATCAGGTCTTCGATCCGGCCGCGAATCCCTCGGGAATCAACGTGCTGCTCGGCGCCTACGCCTTCGCGTTCCAGATCTACGGCGACTTCGCCGGCTACTCGAACGTGGCCCGAGGGACCTCGAAGCTGATGGGCATCGAGCTCATCGAGAATTTCCGCTTCCCATACTTCGTCCGCAGCGCGACCGAGTTCTGGAGGCACTGGCACATCAGCCTCTCCACGTGGCTGCGCGACTATCTGTACATTCCACTCGGCGGCAGCCGCGGGTCCGCAGCGCGCACCAGACGGAATCTGATGATCACGATGGTGCTCGGAGGCCTGTGGCACGGCGCGGCCTGGACGTTCGTGCTGTGGGGCGTCTACCACGGGCTGCTCCTCATCCTGTACAGGACCGCCGAGCGCACCACGCGCCTCGGGGCCTGGATCGCCGGACCCGGAGGGCTCGCCCGCGCGACGTCGTGGTTCGTCATGTTCCACTTCACCTGCTACGGATGGCTCATCTTCCGTGCGCGCTCCGCCACGCAGCTCTCCGAGCTGACGCAGAGCCTCTTCACCGGATTCGCGCCGGCCTCGCTCGACGTCGCGGGGCTGCTCACGCCGCTCCTCCTCTATGTCACGCCGCTGCTCATCGTCCATGCCGTCGAGGCGCGGTACGACGACGGGCTGGTGGTGCCGGCGCTGCCGGTGGGCGTGCGATACTCCATCTACGCCGCGACGTTCTATCTGACGATGCTCTTCGGCAACTTCGGCGGGGCGGAGTTCATCTACTTCCAGTTCTGATCCGGACACCCGCGCCCGCATGATGATCCTCCGACAGGTCCTCGCACTGGCCATCGTTGCCTGGCTGCCTGGGGCGGTGATCTTCCGCCTGCCGTGGCTCGACCGCGACCGGCGCGCGGCGCTCGACGCCGAAGAGCGCCTGTTCTGGTCCGTCGTGCTGAGCGTGGCGGTGTCGCTGGCGGTCGTGCTGGCGCTGGCGTCGGCTCACCGATACAGCTTCGGACGTCTGCTGGCAATCGACGCGGCCCTGGCGGGCGCCGCCATCGTGGCCAGCCGCGGACGATTGAGGCTGGGGCCTGCGGCGCGGTCCGTGGGGCTGACGGCGGTGGTACCGCTGGCGCTCGTGATCCTCGGCGGATATCGGTTCTTCCCGGCCTCCGAATACATCATCGGGGGGAAGGATCCCGGCACCTATGTGAACGAGGGAATCCAGATTGCGCAGCGGGGCGCGATCGTCGTGCGCGACCCGGTGGTCGCGGCCGTGCCGCCCTTTGCGCGGGATCTGTTCTTCCCCTCACACGGACGCCAGGACTACTACGGCACACGGTTCATGGGTTTCTTCATCCAGGACCCGTCACAGGGCTCCGTCGTCGGGCAGTTCCCGCATCTCTTTCCAGCGTCGATTGCCATCGGGTACGGGATCGATGGACTCACAGGCGCGCTGCGTACGGTGGGGGTGTGGGCCGTGCTGGGACTGCTGGCGGTGTACTTCGCCGGCACGCGTCTCGTCGGCCGGACCGCTGCCGCGGCGGCGGCCGCGCTGCTCGCCCTGCACGTGATCGAGTTGTGGTTCGCCCGGTATCCGAATGCAGAAGTCGTGATGCAGGCGCTGCTGTTCGCGGCCCTGCTGGCGAATGCACGCGCGCATGTGGACGGCGACCGGTTCTTCGCCCCGGTGGGGGCGGTGCTGCTTGCGCTGCTCTTGTTCCTGCGGTTCGACGCCGTGCTCGCGATCGCGGGCGTCGCCGGGGGGCTTGCGCTGGCGGCGTTGAACCACCAGCGGCCCCGGATCTCCTTCGTGGTGACCTTCGCCGTGGTCTCGGCGCTCGCCGTGCTCTACCTGCTGGGGCCGATGCGCGCCTACGCCAGCCTTCCGATCGTGTTCCTGAGCCATCTGCCGTGGTGGCAGTACGTGCTGATCGGGGGGGCGGGCGCCGCCGCGGTGGCTGGCCTCTGGGGCGCGGCCTCGTACCCGCGAGTGGCCGATCTGGTGGTGCGCTGGGCGCCTGCCGCGTTGACGCTCACGCTGGCGGGGTTGGCGATGTACGCGCTCTTCCTGCGCCACCCGGGCGGACGCCTGGCGGCGCACGATGCGTACGCGCTTCGCACCTTCACCAATTTCTACCTGACGCTGCCGGCGCTCCTCGCGGCCCTGCTCGGGCTCTGGCTGGTCGCCCGTCGCGCATTCTGGCGCGACCCGGCCCTGTTTGTGACCGTCGCGGTGTTCTCGTGCTTTTTCTTCTTCAAGATCCGGATCGTGACCGACCACTTCTGGATGACACGGCGGTTCCTCCCCGTGATCCTCCCCGCCGCGCTCCTCTTCGCGTCGGCCGCGGCGCTCAGCGGGACGCGCGGGACATGGGGTCTATCCCGAGGCGTGCGATCGCTCATCGGCGCGACGTTCATTGCGCTGCTCGCGGCCCACTACGGACGGGCGAGCGCTCCAATCCTCCACCATGTGGAGTACTCCGGGCTGGTGCCCCGAATCGAGCAGCTCGCCGGCACGATCCAGGACGACGACCTCGTGGTTGCCGAGTCGCGCGACGCTGCCGGGGATGTGCACGTGCTGGCCCTGCCGCTCGCCTACATCTACGCGAAGCAGGTGCTGGTCCTCAACTCCGCCAGGCCGGACAAGCAGGCGTTCTCGGCCTTCCTCGACTGGGCGCGGTCACGCTATCGCCGCGTCCTCTTCATCGGCGGCGGCGGGACTGACCTGCTCTCCTACCGCTACGGAGTGCAGCCGCTCGCGAGCGAGCGCTTCCAGGTGCCGGAATACGACGCGCCGCTCGACGCCTATCCACGCTTCGCCAGGGCGAAGGAGTTCGACTACGGCGTCTATGCTTTTTCGCCGGCGGCTCCGATCCGGAGCGGCCCCTTCGTGCTGGACGTCGGCGTGAAGGACGACCTGCACGTCCTGCGGTTCCACGCGAAGGAACAGGCGGGGGGGCGAACGGTTCGATGGACGCGTGCCACGTCCTACGTGACCGTGACGACCATCGCCACGGCCGCGCGACGCGTGACGCTCTGGATGAACAGCGGGGGGCGCCCCCCGGCCGCACTCGCCGCCACCGTTGCGGTGTATCTCCACGGTCAGATGCTGGGCACCGCGGCGGTGGCCGACGGGTTCGCTCCGTACGTGTTCGCGATCCCGGAGGATCTCGCCACGCGGAGTGCGGGCTATGGGGATCCGGTCGAGTTGAAGCTTGTGAGCACGGTGTGGGTACCGCACGACGTGATCGGGTCGCCCGACGACCGGGAGCTCGGCGTCATGCTGGATCGCGTGGCGGTAGAATAGCCTCTTCCCGAATGCCAACGGCTGCCGGTCCCCTGTCGCGGCTGCACATCTCCGATCCGCGCGAGCGCGCGATCGTCGCCGCCGCTGACCGCGTCCTCGGAGCGGGCGCTGCCGTGGCTCGCGTCTTCCGTCGCCGGCAACGCCCCACCGCGCCGCAGCGTATCCTCCTGCTGCGCCTCGAGCGCATCGGTGATCTGGTCATGGCGCTTCCGGCGATCGCTGACGTGCGGGCGCTGGCTCCCGATGCCACGATCGACCTTGTCGTGGGGAGCTGGAACCGGCGGCTGGCGGAGGCCATCCGTCCCGTCACGTCCGTCAGGACGCTCGATGCGGAGTGGCTCGCGCGCGAAGGGGGCGGTCTCGGCGTGCCCACCCTGCTGCGCGCGGCCCGTGCGTGGCGGCGCGACCACTACGACCTGGCCATCAACTTCGAGCCAGACGTCCGCAGCAACCTGCTGCTGGCCGCCGCGGGCGCGGCGTGGACCGCGGGGTACCGAAGCGGGGGTGGCGGTCCTCTCCTCGACGCCGCGTTCGACTACGACGTGGGACGTCACACCACGGATAACGCGCGCGGCCTGGTCGCATCGACCTTCGAGCGCACTCCTCCCATCCCGTCGGACGCGACTCTTGTGCTGCCTCCCTCTGCCGTTGCCGCGGCAGCGGAGGGGCTGGCCGGATCGCACGGTCTCCTCGTGGGCCTTCATGCGAGCGGCGGACGCGCGATCAAGCAGTGGGAGCCCAGCCGATTTGCCGAAGTCGCCCGCCGCCTGGTGGTGGCCACGGAGGCGACGATCGTGCTGACGGGAAGCGCCGCCGATCGCGCCATCGTCGACGAGGTCAAAGCGACCCTGCCGCCCGGCCGTGTGATCGATGTCGCGGGGGCCATCGATCTGCTGGAGCTTGCCGCCATTCTCCAGCGGCTCGACCTGATGCTGACGGGCGACACGGGGCCCATGCACCTGGCAGCGGCGGTCGGCACGCCCGTCGTCGCGGTCTTTGGCCCCTCGGATCCGGCTCGCTACGCACCTCGCGGGCCCTCCGATCACGTCGTCCGGGTCAGCCTGCCGTGCAGCCCGTGCAACCGGATCCGGCTTCCCCCGGCGCGCTGCGTCGGCCACACGCCTGACTGCCTGGCACTCGTGGCGACCGACGATGTGTTCGACGCCGCGATGACGGTGTTGAGGTCCGCGCGGCCGCGATGGCCGTCGGCGCCGGCCGCCGTATGAGGCAGACGGCCGACGAGGCGCTCGGGGTCCTGACGATCGACAGCGGCACCGGACCGAGGCGCGTGAGGCTCGCCGACTATCTCGACGAGACGGCGGAGGAAGAGTCCGCCGCCGACGCGCACGTCTGGATCAAGAATCTGCGGCATCTCCTCGTGGATGGACAGCCGCTGCGGCGGCGATTCCAGTACCGGGGCGATTCTCTCTGGTGGTTCACCGAGCTGTACCTGCACAAGCAGCAGGTGGTGCTGCACCTGCATCGGACGCTGCGAGCGCTCGAGCGGATGACGGCCGCCGAGCGGCCGGTCGTCATGCAGCCGGCGGGGCATGCGCGGCTGCTCGACATCGCGGGTCCGCGGTTTGCCGCCGTGCACAACGTTCGCTGGAGAGCCGGAGGGCGCACCGTGCCGGTGGGCCTCCGTATTCTGGGCCTCGAGATCCGGGCGCGCGCGCTGCGACTGGCCTCTCGGGCGTCGAGGCTGCGGCGGGGTCCGGGAGGGGGCAGTGGAGTTGCTGCGGGGGATGTGGCAGGGACCCCTGGCGTTGCGGCGGCAGGGGCTGTCGCGGCATTCGTGCACAACGCGTTCTGGCGACGCGGCGGGGCGTCTGGCGGGGCCGAGTCCTACATCGGACCCGTGCTCGAAGCGATCGAGGCGCGTGATCCCGGGACCGTGCGCTACGTCGGCGTCGGGCCGGCCGCAAACTTCAGGGCACGCCGCTGGTGGCATCCGCTGCGCTCCGCAGACGAGGCCGCATCGGTCACGCCCGTCGAAGCGTTCGCGGCACTGGCGGCCCTGAGGGGATCGGACGATGTCTGGCGGCAACGGCGGGGTCTGCTGCGGGCCCTCACAGGCAGTGCCGATGTGCGGAAGCATGCGGTCATCCGGCAGTGCGACTGCTGGGACATCGTGCGCGAACAGCTCGCGGGCGTCGTGCTGCTCCAGTGGACGTGGTCGGCGCGTGCGATGGACGAAGCGGGCGCCGCGCTCGATGCGATCCGGCCGGCCGTTGCGCTGACGTATGCCGAAGCCGGGGGATGGGGCCGGGCGGTGATGCTCGAGTGCCGGCGGCGAGGCATACCCTCGGTGGGCCTGCAGCACGGATTCATCCACCGGCACTGGCTGAACTACCGCCACGAGCTGGACGAGATGCAGCCCGATCCGGGACATCCGGCGGACGAGGGATTCCCGCGGCCGTCGCTCACCCTCCTCTTCGACGACTTCACCCGGCAGCACCTCGAGACGCAAGGAGGATTTCCCGCCGGGGCGCTGGCCGTGACCGGCAGCCCGCGGCTCGATGACCTCGACGGTGCCGCGAGACGCCTCTCGCCCGACGACATCGCGGCCGCAAAGGCCGCCGCCGGAGCGGGCGAGGGCACACACCTCGTGCTGCTCGTGACGAAATACCGCGAGGCCACCGGCGTGCTGGGAGGTCTCATCGCTGCCGTTCGGGACATGCCGGACGTGCAGCTCGCGATCAAGACGCACCCGGCGGAAACCCCGGACGTCTATGCGGCCGCGGCCGCCGGGGCGGCCAACGTCCGTATTCTTCCGGCGCAGGCGCCCCTTGCCCCGCTGCTGCGCGCCAGCCGGGCGGTCGTCACCGTCAACTCGACCGTGGCCATCGACGCCGCCGTGCTGGGGGTCCCCTCGCTCGTCCTGGGGCTGCCCAACAATCTCTCGCCGCTGGTCGACGCGGGCCTGATGTCCGGCCTGCCGGCAGGGGAGGCGCCGGGGCCGGGGCTGCGCCGTATCCTGTATGATGAAGGTTTCCGCATCCAGCTGGAAGCTCGACGGAGCGCGTGCCTCATCCGCTTCGGCATCGGCTCCGATGGCCGTGCCGCCCGGCGGTCGGCTGACGCCGTGCTGGGGCTTGCGGCCCCGGGTGGCGCCGGCCCTTCAGCTCAGGCGCCTCACAAAGGAACGACATTCTGATGCGTGTGCTGATCACCGGCGGGGCCGGTTTCGTGGGGAGCCACCTGGCCGAAGCGCTGCTCGAGCGCGGCGACGAGGTGTTCGTGCTCGACAACCTCTCGACCGGGTCGATGAGCAACATCCTGCACCTGAAGGCCCATCCCCGATTCCACTACACCATCGACTCGGTGACGAACGAGCCGGTCCTGGCCGAGCTCGTCGATCGCTGTGACGTGGTCGTGCACCTCGCGGCCGCTGTCGGCGTCAAGCTCATCGTCGAGCAGCCGGTGCACACGATCGAGACCAACGTGCACGGCACGGAAGTCGTGCTGCGGGTGGCGAACAAGAAGAAGAAGCTCGTGCTCATCGCCTCGACGTCGGAGGTCTACGGCAAGAGCACCGACGTGCCCTTCCACGAAGACGCCGACATCGTCCTGGGCGCGACGACCCGGCACCGATGGGCGTATGCGTGCAGCAAGATGATCGACGAGTTTCTCGCGCTGGCGTACTGGAAGGAGCGCAAGCTTCCGGTGATTGTCGTGCGGCTCTTCAATACCGTGGGTCCCCGTCAGACGGGGCAATACGGCATGGTGATCCCGACATTCGTCCGCCAGGCGCTGGCCGGCCAGCCCATCACCGTGTTCGGAGACGGGACCCAGTCTCGCAGCTTCACCTATGTCGGGGACGTGGTGCGGGCCGTGGTAGCCTTGATCCAGGAACCCCGCGCCGTCGGCCAGGTCTTCAATATCGGGAACAGTGGAGAGATCACCATGACGGATCTCGCCGTGAAGATCAAA
>JANPJN010000464.1:0-2801 GCA_031425515.1 Acidobacteriota bacterium
ACGGCCCTGCTCTCGCACTGGATGGTGCCTGACGCGCATCCGCTCGAGAGCTGGGGGGACGCGCGCGCCTACGACGGCACGGTGTCGATCATCCAGCCGCTCATCGCGCCGCTGTACGACGGGCACTCCGCGCACGAGCTCTTCGCCACCTTCTCCTCGCGTCCGGAGCGCCGCACGTACGAGCTCGTCAAGGATTACTGGACGCGGGCGTTCGGCGGCGGCACGGGGTGGACCGTCCGCAGCCGCGACGGCCAGCCGTTCAAGGACGGCGACACGTTCTGGCGCCGGGCGCTGCACGACGGCTTCGTCTTCGGCACGGCGCTCGCTGACGGCGGGCCCGCCACGCCGTTCGGCACGGCGCCTGCGGCAGCCGCGGAGGTGCCCGGTGCACCCGCAGCGCCTGCACCGGCCCCCGCAGCGGCCACGGCCACCGCGCACGACACCGCCGCGGCAGGGGGCCTCGAGATCATCTTCCGCCCGGACCCCACGATCTGGGACGGGCGCTTCGCCAACAACGGCTGGCTGCAGGAGCTTCCCAAGCCGCTGACGAAGGTCACCTGGGACACGACGGCCTGGATCAGCCCGGCCCTCGCCCGCGACCGCGGCCTCACCGACGGCGACATCATCGAGCTCACGTATCGCGGCAACACCATGCGCCTCCCGGTCGTCCGCGTCCCGGGGCACCCCGCCCAGTCGGTCACGGTCTTCCTCGGCTACGGACGCCGCGCCGCGGGGCGCGTCGGCACGGCGCCGAAAGATGCCGAAGGCTTCAACGCCTCACTGCTGCGCACGTCGGATGCGCCCTGGTTCGGCCGCGGCCTCGAGATCTCGAAGACCGGCGCCCGGCATGCTCTCGCGACGACGCAGGAGCATCACATGATGGAGGGGCGCAACCCGGTCCGGGTCGCCACGCTCGAACAGTACAAAGGCGGGCCCGACGTCATCCACGAGCAGGGCCACAAGCCGCCGAAGACGCTGACGATGTACCCTGACTTCCCGTACGAGGGGAACAAGTGGGGGATGGCGATCGACCTCACGACCTGCACGGGCTGCAGCGCGTGCACGGTCGCCTGCGTCGCCGAGAACAACATCCCGGTCGTCGGCAAGGAACAGGTCGCCGCCGGACGCGAGATGCACTGGATCCGCGTGGACCACTACTTCGCCGGCAGCGACTTCGACACGGCGGTCGAGGCCTACCACCAGCCCGTCCCCTGCATGCACTGCGAGAACGCGCCGTGCGAGGTGGTCTGCCCGGTCGCGGCTACGGCGCACAGCAGCGAAGGCCTGAACGACATGGTCTACAACCGCTGCGTCGGCACGCGCTACTGCTCGAACAACTGCCCGTACAAGGTCCGCCGCTTCAACTTCCTGCTCTATAGCGACTGGACGACCACGAGCCTCGAGCCGCTGCGCAACCCCGACGTCACGGTCCGCAGCCGCGGCGTCATGGAGAAGTGCACCTACTGCGTGCAGCGCATCAACCAGGGGCGCATCGACGCGAAACGCGAGGATCGCGCGATCCGCGACGGCGAGATCGTCACGGCCTGCCAGGCGGCCTGCCCGTCCGACGCCATCGTGTTCGGCAATCTCAACGACCCGGCGAGCCAGGTCGCGAAGCTGCAGGCGCAGGGGCGCAGCTACGGCCTCCTCGAGGATCTCAACACGCGACCGCGGACGACCTACCTCGCGGCGCTGCGGAACCCGAACCCCGAACTGGAACCGGCTGCCGGGCACAGGACGACGGAACACTGATGGACCCGAAACCCGCGTACGCGCCGCACCCCGTCATCGAGCCCGGGCACACGTTCGCCTCGGTCACCGAGCAGGTCGCAGCCATCGTCCTGACCCGGCAGCATCCGTACAGCTGGTTCTTCGGCCTGGCGGTCGGCTTCATGCTGTCGATGGTGCTGCTGATGTCCATCGGCTGGCTGCTGATCAAGGGCACGGGCATCTGGGGCGTCAACGTGCCGATTGGCTGGGGCTTCGCCATCATCAATTTCGTGTGGTGGATTGGCATCGGCCACGCCGGCACGCTCATCTCGGCGATTCTGCTGCTCTTCAAGCAGGACTGGCGCACCTCCATCAACCGCTTCGCCGAGGCGATGACGCTCTTTGCCGTCGCCTGCGCCGGCATCTTTCCGCTCATCCACACCGGCCGTCCGTGGCTGGCGGCCTACTGGCTCGTGCCGTATCCGAACACGATGGGCCTCTGGCCGCAGTTCCGCAGCCCCCTCATCTGGGACGTTTTCGCCGTCACCACCTATCTGACTGTGTCGCTTCTGTTCTGGTATGTCGGGCTCGTGCCCGACCTCGCCACGCTGCGTGACCGGGCCAAGACGCTCCGGGTGCGCCGGATCTACGGGATGCTGGCGCTCGGCTGGCGCGGCTCGGCGCGCCACTGGGAGCGCTACGAGGCGGCCTACCTCCTGCTCGCCGGCCTCTCGACGCCGCTCGTGCTCTCGGTGCACACGGTTGTCAGCTTCGACTTCTCGGTCGGCATCATCCCGGGCTGGCACGCGACGATTTTCCCGCCGTACTTCGTCGCCGGCGCCGTCTATGCCGGCTTCGCGATGGTGCTCACGCTCGCGATTCCGCTCCGCGTGCTCTACAACCTCCAGGATTTCCTCACGCTCCGGCACCTCGAGAACATGGCGAAGGTCATGCTCGTGACCGGGCTCATCGTGTTCTACGGCTACGTGATGGAGGCGTTCTTCGGCTGGTACAGCGCGAACCAGTACGAGAGCTTCATGATCTGGAACCGGATGACGGGGCCGTACGCGGCGTTCTACTGGACGCTGATC
>JANPJN010000465.1:0-4685 GCA_031425515.1 Acidobacteriota bacterium
CTGGTCCGCGGCGGCGTGCTGCTGTCCACGGGAGAGCGCCTCGCTGACGTCCAGCGGCGCGTGCTTGGCGACGCCGCGTCCGCGGTCATGTTCCCTGCGCATCCGGGATACGCGGTCGCGAGCCTGCGCGCCGGCCTCCGCATCACCTCCCAGTTCGACCTTTCGATGATCGGCGAGAACCTCGGCGACGTGAACTACCGGCTGCTCGGCTCCGGCGTCGATGCGCCCGGAGTCAACGTCCAGCTCCGCACCCGGTACCGATTCTGATGCAGCGCGGCAGCCGCATGAGCTCTCGCGCCCGTTGGCGTCACCTCTGGGTCACGTGGCTCCTGGCGCCAGTCGTCCCGGCCGCGTCATGGGGGATCGCGCTGCTCGCGGGAGTGGACGCGTACGCCTGGCACGCTATCTCCCGGCCGATGCTTCGCGCTCTCGTGGCAGACGCGCTGCTCTACAACGCGGCATGCCTGCTCCTGGTCGCACCTGTGGCAGGGATCATTATCGTGAGGGCATCCGCGCCTGTCTGCGAAGGACGCGGGGCCTTCAGGGCGGCGCTGGCCGCGGCCTGGCCGCTGGCCATCGCAGTGTTGCTCCTGACCGGCACGTCCGCGATGCTCGCCCTGCTCGCGACTGGTGGCGAGGCCGGCAGCGCGACGTTCATCGCCACGTCGCACACGACCCAGGCGGCCGTGGCGCTGGCATTGACACTGCTCGGTGCGCTCTGCGGCAGGGTCTTCCGCGATCCGCTCGACGCCGCAGCGTGCAGCCTCGGGCTCGTGATCGTCGCGACAGGCGGGCTGCTGCTTGGAGGAGCGCCCGTCGCAGACGCGCCGGGGCTGCTCATCGACGTGGCCGCCGCGGCGAACCCGCTGCTCGCGATGGCCTCTGCGGCGCACGTGGATCTCGTGCGCATGGACGTGCTCTACCGCATCTCGCCGCTCGCGCACATGCGGTTTCAGGAACCGGCATGGGAGACCGGTGCGGCCTCGTATGCGGTCGCGGCGCTCGTACTGTTGGCAGGGTTGGTTGTGACGTATCGGACGCGCCGCCCGCGCGTCGTTCTGGTCGGTGCGCAGACACGCGAGCCCGCGAGGTTCGCTGCTTCGGAGGATTGGCTATGACATCGAGAGTGGCGGTTGGAGTGTTGTGCGGAGTGCTGCTGATGCCGGGCAGCGGGTGGGCGCAGACGCCTGCGGCGGGGCGGCGACAGAACGGACTCACGACGGAAACGGAGCGGAGGCTGCGCGCGAGCCTGAAGACCGCGGAAGCCTATCTGCTGCAGCAGCGGTCGCCGGAGGGCACCTGGGAGAATCATCCCGGTATCACGGCGCTGGCAGCGACCGCCATCCTCCGACAGCCAGGGACCACTCCGACGGGACAGATGACGAAGGTCTCGAAGGCGCTCGACTCGCTGGCGAAGCTGGCGAAGCCCGATGGCGGCATCTACGAGAAGATCATTCCGCACTACATCACGGCGGTCTCGGCGATGGCGCTGGTTGCCGGAGGCCGCGCGCAGGACCGTCCGCTCGTGGAAAAGGCACGCGTGTACCTCGCCGAGAATCTTCTCGACGAGGGCGAAGGCGTCCCGAAGAACGAGTTCTGGTACGGCGGGATGGGCTACGGCGCGACCACGCGGGCCGACGGCCGCCGCGCCGACATCATCAGCCTCGAGTACGCGCTCCGGGCGATGAAGGAATCGGCGTTGCCCTCAGAGAATCCCGCGTGGCAGAAGGCGCTGGTCTTCCTCCAGCGCACACAGAACCACAGCGAAACCAACGATCAGACCTGGGCCGCCAACGACGGCGGCTTCGTCTACTATCCCGGCTTCACGTACCACACCGACGGCGGCACCCGCTCCTACGGCAGCGCCACCTATGCGGGCATCCTCAGCTATAGCTGGGCGAACGTCCGGAAGGACGAGCCGCGCGTTCAGGCTGTCGCAAAGTGGATTCGCGACAACTACACGGTGGACGAGAACCCGGGGATGGGCCAGAAGACGGTCTACTACTACTACATGGTGTTCGCCAAGGCCCTGCAGGCACGCGGTGAGCCGGCGATCGTGGACGCCCGGGGGCAGACGCACCACTGGCGGGAGGAGCTCGGGCGCAAGCTGCTGACGCTGCAGCACCCCGACGGCTACTGGGTGAACGAGGTCCGCGACGAGATGCAGGACAACAAGGTGCTGGTCACCAGCTTCACCATGGCCGCGATCCAGTCCATCCTGCAGTAGGAGAGCGTGTTCAAGAAGGCGCTTCGCGCCGCGCGCGCATCGATCGCCATCGCCGTCACCCTCGTGGCGCTGCCGGCTCCGGCGGCCGCCTCAGCGGACGGCGTGCGTATCACCCGTGCCGAGGCGGGCCTGGGTGGTGTGGTGAGGGCCGGGCGATGGGCCCCGGTTCGCGTCACGCTCGAGAGCCTCGCGGACGACGTCGCGGGTGAGCTCCGCGTCACCTGGGGCGGATCCACAGTCCGGCGTCACATCGCCCTACCGTCACCCGGCACCTGGGAGTTCGATCTGTACATCCGCACGGCGGACGCGCCGCCCTCGATGCAGATCGCTGTGTCGTCCGGCAGCATGAATGCCCGTTCGGTGACGATCACCACGGCGACGCCGCAGCCTGGCGCCGCCTTCAATCTCTGCGTGGTGTCTGGGCAGGCGCTGTCCACCGACACGTCCAGGTGCTCGGCCGTGATGAGACCCGCTGAGCTCCCGCATTCCGTGCTCGGCTACGACGCGATCGATCGCGTCACGTGGATGGCGCAGGAGGCGGACGTCCCTCTCGCGCAGCGCGGCGCACTCTCCGCCTGGCGATCGCTGCAAGGCCTCGATCAGGCTGGCGACCTGTCGCTGACCCCGTCGGTGACGACGCCCGTTGTCCGCGCCGGGCTGCCCGCCGACACCGCTCGGCTCGTCACGCTGGAGATCGGAGGACTGGTCACGGGCCTTCTGGCCATCGGTTTTCTGTCAACGACGCGCGCACTGCGGCTGGGAAATGCCTGCCTGCTCGCCGGGACGGCAGGAGCCGTCGGGATCGCGGCCGCCGCGGGGACAGGCCGCATCGGTGCACCCGATCCCATTCACATCCGACACGCCTCGCTCCTCCAGCAGATCCCCGGCACGCCATCGTCCCGTCTCACGGTCAGGGGGATCGCCGACTTCCCTGCCTTTGGGGCGTTCAGCGTGACCCTGCCGATCGACGCCGCGATGCTGCAGACGTCCGGGCCGTCGGCCCGGGAGGAACGCGTGTTCGACGAAGCGGGCCATCCCCGCTTCGGCGGACGATACGGACTCGGCGCGCGGCGGGGGTTCTCGGCGGAGGCGATGCTGGATCTGCAACCGCTGGCCGTGATGTCGAGCGAGAAACGAGTGACGGTTTCGAATAGGTCGGCGCTTCACCTGCTCGGATGCCGCTTCGGCGAGGGATTTGCCAGCGGCGGCGCCATCACCCTGCGGCCGGGCGAGTCGGTCGAGGCCGAGCGGGTGATGGACGGCATCGGTCCGGTATTGACCTGCCGGCACGAGGGTGCGCCTCTCACGCGATTCGACGGCGGCGACCGCCAGATCGAGAGCACGGGCACGACGGTCATCGCCGTCTACGAGCGGCGCGATGCACCGCCGGTTGACGGTCTGACCGATCGGCATGAAGCAGAGGTCGGGCGATGATCGCGGCCCTCGCGTGGCGTGATGCCACGATCATCGTACGGACGCCCGGCTACTGGGCAGCCGTGGGCACGTATGCCCTGCTTCTCGGTCTGTTCGTGCTGATCTGGGGCGGCGGCCTGCCGGTTCTCGCCGGGTCAGCCCTGGACCAGATCGCGGTGATCCAGCTTGGCGCGCTCGTCGCGCTTCTCCCGTGGACGGCCATCCGGTGCAGCGACACGAGCACGGACGAGGTGAGGCTGCTCGCGACCGTCACCGCCTCTCCTCCCTCACTCATCGTCGGCGTGCGGTGCGTGGTGACGGCGCTCAGCCTGTGTGCACTCGTGTGCATGGGGCTGCCCGCGATGGTTGTGGCCCAGCAGATGTCGGCCGCTCCGGCGGGGGAGATTGCAGCAGCCGTCGCTCCCGCGCTGGGGATGTGCGCGCTCGTCGGCATCCTCGCCGTGAGCAGCGCGCTGATGGTCCCGTCGCGGCTCGGTGGCTGGGTGCTGGCGACAGCGGCGACCGCGGCGGCGATCTATTCGGTTCCGTCGTGGGCGTCGCCGTCCGCGTGGTTTGTCGGGCTGGCGGTGGTCGGGCTCGCCGGGTTGGCACTGCTCGAACGGGGCCGTGCGTGACGTCAAGGACCGGCATGCCGCTTGACGACGCCGGGAGGATCGTCGCCCTGGCGGGGCAATGCCGGCGGCGCCTCCGCGTCTTGCGGACGCTCTCGAGCGTCTCGTGGACCGCTCCGATCGCGCTGGCGGGAGTCGCCAGCGTCCTCCGTCTCTTTCCCGCATTCGATCCCGCGACCGTTGGCCTTGCAGGCGCGGCCACTGCAGCCTGCCTTGGCCTGGGCTTCGCGTGGTGGCGGTCGCCAGGCATTCGGGACGCCGGTGCGCTACTCGACAGCGGGCTCTCTCTGGACAACTACATGGTCGCCGCACTCGATCTCCGCGGGAGCACGGACGCGGTGGCCGGGCTCATCGCGCGAGGCGCGTGGGAGCGCGTACGGGCTGTGAAGCCCCGCGACGCGTTTCCTGTGAAT
>JANPJN010000466.1:0-4465 GCA_031425515.1 Acidobacteriota bacterium
CGTTTCGCGGTGGACATTCGCGAGGCCCCACGATTCCATCCGCTTCATCGCCCAGTCGCTGGCCTGGAGGATGGCGGGGCTGCCGGTCAGGCGCGGCCCGTACACGTCCGTCAGCCAGCTCAGGTGATCCATTACCTGCGATCGAGTCAACCCCGCGTCACGGATCTTTGCGATGGTTGGCAGGTCGAGCTGTTCGGCCGACTGCGCGGCGGGGACGGCGATGAGGGTGCCGACGAGAACGAGGGTCGAAAGAAGGCGCATCCCCTCAATTCTACGAGGTTCCCCAGGATTCGGGGCGCGTTTACCGGCAGATGGACGGTTCCGCGCTTCGGATGGCAAACCGCGTCTCGCCTGGCTTGATCGGCGCCGCGATGCCGCGGTCGATATCCGAATTCCCCGGGATGAGCGTCAGTCCGCAGAGCACTGGAACGGGGGACGGCCGGTCGTCGTCCGATGGCGCCACGTCAGGCACCGTGCCAGGACTCGATCGACACAACGGGATCGGCCCGACGCGCACGCTCTTCGATGTAGCTCACGGTCAACGGTGCGCCGCCTTCTCCGCGACGACCGTCGCTATGAACTGCTCGATCGACACATCGTCCTGCGCGGCAAGCCACCTGCCTCTGTCCTGGAGTGAATCCGGCACTACACGCACGCGATATGGTGTCGCGACTGACACTGCCTTTCTCGTCCACGGGGTTCTGCGGGGTTCTACGGGGTTCCGCGCGAGTCGCGCGATATGATGCAGGGATGCGCTATCGACCTTTTGGCGGTACCGGGTGGGACGTCTCCGACGTAGGCTACGGCATGTGGGGCATGGCCGGGTGGACGGGGAGTGACGACGAGGAATCGCTCGCCTCGCTCGATCACGCCGTGGCGCTCGGGTGCAACTTCTTCGACACCGCCTGGGCCTACGGCGACGGACACAGCGAGGTGCTGCTCGGCAAGGCGCTCAAGCGCCACCCCGACACGCGCCTGTACGCCGCTACGAAGATCCCGCCGAAGAACCGCAAGTGGCCGGCACGGCCCGAGTATTCGCTGGACGAGGTCTATCCTCCCGACTACATCCGGGAGTACACCGAGAAGAGCCTGACGAACCTCGGCGTGTCCACGATCGACCTCCAGCAGTTCCACGTCTGGAGCGACACATGGGCCGACGACGACCGCTGGCAGAAGGCGGCGTCGGCGCTGAAAGAGGAAGGGCTGGTCCGCGCGATCGGCATCAGCATCAACCGCTGGCAGCCGGAGAACGTGCTGCGGGCACTCGACACAGGGATCATCGACGCCGTGCAGGTCGTCTACAACGTGCTCGACCAGAGCCCCGAGGACCTCCTGTACCCGGCGTGCCGCGAGAAGAACATCGCCGTCATCGCGCGCGTGCCGTTCGACGAGGGAAGTCTCACCGGTACCCTGACTGCCGACTCGACGTGGCCACGGGGCGACTTCCGGAACTCCTACTTCCGTCCCGAGAATCTCGCGCCGACGCTCGAGCGCGTCGAACGCCTCAAGGCCGCCGTGCCAGGCGGCATGACCAT
This sequence comes from Acidobacteriota bacterium, assembly GCA_031425515.1. Classification (GTDB taxonomy): domain Bacteria; phylum Acidobacteriota; class Vicinamibacteria; order Vicinamibacterales; family 2-12-FULL-66-21; genus JALZOC01. Next base: position 1,536 of record JANPJN010000466.1, read on the forward strand.
GCCGGAGATGGCGCTCCGGCACATCCTGCGTCACCAGGACGTCAGCACGGTCATCCCCGGCATGCGCAAGCTCCGGCACGTGGAGGAGAACATCGCTGCCAGCGACAAAGAGCCACTCAGCGACGCACTCATGGCTGAGCTGAAGGGCCACCGGTGGAATCGCACGGTGGATTTCGAGTAGATGGAAAAGGCCTGCCTGACGAGCTAAACACCAGAAAACACGACGCTTAGCTGTTTAAGTGTTCGCCTGGTGTGCGGGGCTGGTATAATAACCTTTTCCCTAAAGCCCCAAGGAGTCTGCAGTGAAGGAAGGGATCCACCCCCAGTACAACGAGATCGAGGCCCGCTGCGCCTGCGGCGCGACGTGGACAACGCGCTCGACGAAGCCAGAGCTGCACCTCGAGATCTGCAACAACTGCCACCCGTTCTTCACCGGCCGGCAGAAGCTGGTGGACACAGAAGGACGCGTGGAGCGGTTCACCAAGCGTTTCGGCGTGCAGACGTCCGAAAGCCGCAAGGCCGCCGCGAAGACCAAGAAGGCCGAGCAGGCCACCGTCGCCGCCAAGTAAGACCTCGCGCGCCACAGGGCTCGCGCATTCGACCTGGACGCTCAGCTCGAGAAGAGCTGGGCGTCTGTTTTTTTGCCCATCCTCTGCTCAGAAATCTTTCGATCGATCCGGGCCAGGCGGTGGCGGATGCCCTGCGTCCTGGACGTCGCCGCCTCCTGAAGCGCGAACAGCGCGAGCTCCCTCGCCCCGTCGAGATCGCGCTCGCGATGCTCGTGGTGAATCGCCAGCGCCTCGACGGCGAACTGCCGGAGATCGGCCAGCCGCGCGAGGCGGCGGATACTTCTCGGCTCCGTGAGGGCGATCATCGCCCGCCAGTGCACGGCCGCCTCCGCGAATCGTCGCTCCCGCCGGTGGCGGAGACCCATCCGATACAACGCCTCCCCTCTGACCTCCGGGGTCGTCGAGTCCGCCGCGCAGGCGTAGCACCCCTCCGCTCGGTCCAGTGATCCCGCTCGCTCGTAGACCCGCCCGAGCGCCAGCGCTTCGGCGGCGTCGCGGCAGGACATGTGGCCTTCGCGCGCCAGCCGAAGCCCTCGCGCCATGACGGCCGCGAGCGACACGAGGTCGAGCCGGTTGTGCTCGAGCACGGGCTCGAGCGGACGCGGATCACCGCTGCGCAGGAAGTTGAAGAAGCGTCCGGGGATCTCGAACCCGGGCACGTCGCCGATCCGGTGGACGCCGAACAACGTGTGCTCGAGCGTCGAGAGGCGGCATCCTCCCTCTCCAATCTCCCCGCCCGAACCGGCCCGCGATCGCCACAGCCTGCGCGCCGGATGCAGCATGTCGAAATGCGGCACGGCGTCGAGCGGCATCCGCAGCCGGTGGAACATCCACCGCGTCTCCATCACCGGCACGTCGAAGGTCTTGCCGTTGTAGGTGACGATGAGGTCGGCGTCCTGGAAGAAGTCCGCGACCGCGGCCAGCAGCGCGCGCTCGCCCGCATGACTCGTCAGCAGGAACTGCCGCACCTGGAACGCGCCCAGGTCGAAATAGCCGCACCCGACGAGAAACGCCAGCGTGCCCGCGCCGCCGCTGAGCCCGGTGGTTTCGAGGTCGATGAAGACGGTCCGAGGAAACACGCGACCCTCGCCGCACGCCTCCTCGTCGTCCTCGGCCGAGCCCTGGAGCGGGGCACGTCCGACCCGGCGTGCGGCGCCGCGCAGCGACGGATCGAGCATGCCGAGGGCCTCGCAATCCTCGGTGTCGCAGTCTCCGATGCGGATCGACCCGTGGAACCGATCCGCCTCGTACCGTCGGTCGATCACGAGGCACGGCCCGAACGAGGTATCGGTCGCGCGGCCTCCCAGCAGCGTCGCGACCCTTGCGAGATCCAGCGTGCCCTCGTAGCCCCCCGTATCGGGGACGTAGGTCAGCTCGCGGAGCCCGCCCGGGTTCGACGCGCCCGTCGCCGGAACCGCAGCGCCCCCCTTGACGATGGCCCGCAGGCGCGACGACAGATCCATCAGGCGGCCTCCGGTGCGGTCAGCATCTCGAGGATCCGCAGCGCGACCTGCTTGGCGTAGGGCCCGGTGTTGCCTTCGGGCCCGACGCACGACGGGCATCCCGACTCGCACGGGCAACTCGCGATCAAATCGCGGGTGCGCGCGAGCAGCAGCGCATGCAGTTCGAACAGCGGCCGACTGAAGCCAATTCCGCCGGGATAGTTGTCGTAGATGAACACATTCGGATCGGTCGCCAGGGCATCAGGCACGCCACCGGTCCCACCGGTCCGCTTCGATCGCTCGAGCGTGCCGCCGTCCACCGACAGGCCGATGTCGTGGCCGTCGCACATCAGCAGCAACTGCGCGATGTTCTTCATCGCAAACGCAAGCCCGACGACGCCGTCGCGGCGATCGTCGCCGGCATACGGCAGCGTCGTCATCAGCGCGGCCGGAATGGTGAGCCAGTACGAGGACGTGTGCATCTGCTGTTCGGGCAGATCGAGCTCCCCCGACCCGATGTTCTCGTTCGTGTAGAACTTGATCTTCTTGAACCCGACCACGCGCGAGACGACGTGCACTTCGCCGTGGGACCTCCCGCTCGCCGGCGCAGCCGATTCGAACGTGTCGAGGATCGTGACCTTCGTGTAGGTGATGGCATCGGTGTAGTAGTCGCAGTCCACGGCGCGCAGGTACGCCTTGCGTCCGTCGAAATCGAGCCGCTCGACCTGGAAGAGCTGCCCTTCGAGGATGTAGATGGCTTTCTCGTGCAGCGTCGACGGCCCGCTGGTGAAGTCGGTCTCGCCGATGACCCGCTCGCCGTGCGTCGTGTCGACGACGACGAAGTTGTCCGACGATACGGATCTGAGGCTCACAGCGTCCGCGGGGTACGACTCGTTCGTCCAGTTCCACTGCCCGTCGG
>JANPJN010000467.1:0-3014 GCA_031425515.1 Acidobacteriota bacterium
TCACGGCGCCGTGGCGACGCTCCCAGGCGCGCAGCGTGTCGATGCCGATCCCGGTCAGCCGGGAGACCGCGCGGATCGGGTACCGCGCCGAAGACTCGGGTGGCGGGCTCACCGAACCAGAGCCCGGATGGCCACCGCGCACGCGGCCGACGCCACGACCCCCCACGCCACGTCGGCAAACGCCAGCAGCAGCGGCCACTGGCGCAGCGTCGAGTAATTGGTGAAGTCGTAGACGCCGTAGACGACGAGGCCGAACAGGGCGCCCCAGGCAGCGGCGAGCGGCACGGTGGGCGCGCGCGGGATAACGAAGAGGGCGATGCCGGTCCCGAGCAGGACATAGACGACCAGCGCGGACGGCCAGTTGGGGGCGATGCCACCGTTGCCGAGCCGGACGATCGGCGCCAGCTGTTCACGATAGAAGTTCTTCATCAGCAGGCCGAGCCACACGCCGTCGAGCACCATGAAAGCCACGGTGCCGGTCACGGCCATCTTGATTGTTTGTTCCATCGGACGTCCCTCTTCCTCATTGAACCGCGGTGGAGGGAGCGTATCGCGGAGGCCTCATTGTTGTCAATGTTTTGTCATGGACAACTGCTTGACAATATCACCCCGTACTGCAATCCTGATCGGGCATGAGCAGCATCGCGGTCATCGGCGCGGGTATTTCAGGACTGGCCGCCGCCTACCTCCTGAGCCGCCGGCACCGCGTGCACCTGTTCGAGAAAGAAGGTCGGCTGGGTGGCCACACCCATACCGTGACTCTCTCCACGCCGGCGGGACGTGTGGCCCTCGACACCGGCTTCCTCGTGCACAACGACCGCACCTATCCCAATCTCGTGCGCCTGTTCGAGGAGCTGGGCGTGGCGACGCGCGACTCGGACATGTCGTTCGCCGTGTCGTGCCGGCAGAGCGGCCTCGAGTACAGCAGCCGCGGCGCCAACGGCTTCTTCGCGCAGCGACGGAACCTCGTCAAGCCGTCACACTTCTCCCTGCTGCGGGAGATCCTGCGCTTCAACCGGGAGGCGCCCGCGCTGCTCGGGGCCCCGGATGCCGAACGCCAGACGCTCGGCGACTTCCTCGAGTCGCGCCGCTTCGGGGAGGCGTTCACGCATCGCTATCTGTTGCCGATGGCGTCGGCGATCTGGTCCGCGTCGCTCGACGCGATCCGATCGTTCCCGGCGCTCACCCTCGTCCGCTTCCTCGACAATCACGGGTTGCTCTCGCTGAACGGCCAGCCGATGTGGCGGGTCGTCTCTGGCGGGAGCCACACGTACATCCCGCGCCTCACGGCGGCGCTCACCACGGCGCCTCAGGAGGCGGCGGCGATCGACCGCGTACGGCGCAGCGAGCGCGAGGTGACGATCACCTTTCATGACCGTCCGTCGATGACGTTCGACGCCGTGGTCTTCGCCTGCCACGGTGACCAGGTGCTGCCCCTGCTCGCGGACCCCAGCGATCGCGAGCGTGACGTCTTCTCGCGCTTCACCACCACAGCCAACGAGGCGTGGCTGCACACCGACGCGGCGATGCTGCCCGTGCGTGCGCGGGCGCGCGCCTCATGGAACTACCGGCTCGCGGCCGACGCCGGCGCGGCGCCGACGGTGACGTACGACCTCAACAGGCTGCAGGGCCTGGCCACGCCCGAGCAGTACTGCCTCACGCTCAACCCGGACGGGCACATCGACGCTCAGCACGTGTTGCGTCGCTTCGTCTACCGCCACCCGCTCTATACCCGCGAGGCGGTTGGCGCGCAGCGGCAGTGGCCCGAGGTGAGCGGTGTGAACCGCACGCACTACTGCGGCGCCTACTGGGCCTACGGATTCCACGAGGATGGACTGAACTCGGCGATCCGGGTCGCCGGCGCGCTCGGGGTGGCGTGGTGATCGAGTCGGGGCTGTTCGTCGGCACGCTCCGCCATCGGCGCTTCGAGCCGGTCGAGCATGCGTTCACCTACCGGTTGTTCATGGCGCTGCTCGACATCGACCGTCTGCCGGACCTGATGCGGGTGTCCCGGCTGACGAGTTACAACCGCTTCAACTGGGCCAGCTTCCACGACCGCGATCACGTCGGCGACCCCGCACGTCCGCTGCGCGAGCGCCTCGCCCTCGACGCGGCCCGCCAGGGCATCGATCTGCCGGACGGCCCTGTCCTTCTGCTCACGCACCTGCGGTACCTCGGCTACGGCTTCAACCCGGTCTCGTTCTTCTACTGCTTCGACGCCGTGGGACGACTGCAGACCGTGCTCGCCGAGGTGAGCAACACGTTTGGCGGGGCTCATAACTACTGGCTGCGCCCGGAGCCCGAGGCGCGCGGGTTTCGGGCGGCGGCGGCCAAGTCGCTGTACGTCTCTCCCTTCCTGCCGGTCGATCTCGACTACCGGTTCTCCCTCACGCCTCCGGCGGACAGCCTCGTCGCGCACATGGAAACGGTCCGTGCCGGGCTGGTGGGCTTCGACGCGACGCTCTCGCTCGAACGGCGGCCCTGGGATGCGGCCGAAATCCGGCGCGCACTTTTCCGCCACCCGGCGCAGACCGCTCAGGTTGTGGCGGCCATTCACTGGCAGGCGCTCCGGTTGTGGTGGAAAGGCGTGCCGCTGGTCCCCCGCCTGACGCGCGACGGCGTCGGTGAGCGGGCCGCGTGCGCGGCGAGGACCGTCAGTGGAGCCGGCGCAGCAGTGGAGCGATGAGTATGATGACGCAGTGGGCCAGAACGGCATTCCTCTCGGGGCTTCGCGGGCTGGAGGGCGGCGCCCTGACCCTGACGTGTCCCGACGTCACGCAGCGGTTCGGACATGACGACGGACTGGAGGCGGCGATCACGGTCCGTGACGAGCGGTTCTTCCTGCGCGCGCTCACCGGCAGCGACATCGGCCTCGGCGAGTCCTTCATGGACGGCGACTGGACCACCCCGGATCTGGTGCCGCTGGTGCGGCTGATGCTGCGCAATCGCCGGACGCTCGAAGGGCAGAGCCGCCTCGCGGGTGCGGTGCACCGGCTCGCGGGCGGCATCGCCCG
>JANPJN010000468.1:0-2345 GCA_031425515.1 Acidobacteriota bacterium
CATCGCCAGCTACGGCCTGCTGGCGGCCTTTCTCTACACCTACTTTGTGCTCGTGCCGGGGATGGTGCCCGGAGGCTCGGGCGCCCAGCGCACGCTGCTGACGCTCGTGCAGGTGAACCGTGCGCTCCTGTTCGCGGGCGCGTCGGCCGCCCTGATTCTGGGCTGGCGCTCGTCCTGGCGCCGCGCCTACGCGTTCCTCGCGGCCGGGATCGGCATCGGCTTCGTGCTCCGCATCGCCACGAGCCTGGCCATCATGCGGGGTGCCTATCAGGCGGGCACGCTCTACGACCTGGCCTGGATCGTTCCGTTCCTCTGCTACGCTGCCGCGGCGCTCGCCGCACCGGATTCTCCGAAAGAGTCCCCCGAGCTTGCCGTCGCGCCCTCGTCCATCCAGACGGCTCTGGCGGCGCTGCCGGTGTTCCTGGTGCCGATGGTGGGCTACGGCGTGCTCTATCTCTACCCGCTCAGCGGGGCGGGAGATTCGTTCCGCGCGCTCCTGACGGGGCTGATGACGGTTGCGGGCCTCGGCCTGCTGACCCTCCGCCTGGCGGCCCAGGGCGGGGAGCTCCAGCGGCTCGATGCGCACAAGCGGCTGCTCGCGGCGGCGACCGAGCAGACCGGCGACCTGATTCTCATCACCCGGGAGGACGGCGGCGTCGAACTGGCCAATGACGCCTTTGTCCGGGCGGTCGGCTACTCGCGGCAGGAGCTTGCCGGCCTCAGCTTCGGGGACCTCGTGGAGCGGGGCTTCGGCGCCGTGCTCGGGCACATCAGCTCGGAGGTGCGGACCCGCGGGATCTGGCGCGGCACGCTGCTCCGCTTGCGGCGCGACGGGACGAGCTTCCCCGCGGCCTGCACGGTCTCGGCGCTGCGCGACGCCTCGGGCGCCATCACCCACTTCGTCGGGGCCGAGCGCGACATCACCCAGGAGATCAAGCTCCGCGATCAGCTCGTTCACAGCGAACGGCTCTCGGCGATTGGCGAGCTGGTGGCCGGGGTCGCGCACGAGATCAACAATCCCCTGCAGACCATCATCGGGTCGGTCGAGCTCATGCTCGAGGACCGGGCGATGTCGGACTCGAGACAGGACCTCGAGGTCGTGCGGCGAGAAGCGGGGCGCGCCGGTCAGATCGTACGCAACCTGCTGTCGTTCGTGCGGCGCAGCGCGCCGGATCGCGTCGGCGCCGACCTCAACGGCATCATCCGCTCGGTCGTGGAGCTGCGCGGCTACCACCTCCAGCAGCGGGGCATTCACCTCGTCACGGCCCTGCCCGAGCGGCCGCCCCGCGTCCTCGTCAATCGCGAGGAGATCCAGCAGGTCATCCTCAATCTGCTGCTGAACGCGGAACAGGCGATGACGTCTGCCGGGCGGGGGAGCACCATCACCATCCGCTGCATTCCCACCGGCGACGGCCCGGTCGTCGAGGTGGCCGACGACGGGCCGGGCATCAGCGCCGATATGCGCGGACGCATCTTCGAGCCCTTCTTCACCACCAAAGACGTGGGGCAGGGCACGGGTCTGGGCCTGTCGATTTCCCACGGCATCGCGGCGGCCCATGGAGGGTCTCTCACCCTGTGCCCCTCTCCGGAGGGGGCCTGCTTCAGGCTGTCGCTCCCGGCCCACGCCGCGCCCGCACCGGAGCCGTCGGCCGAGAGGGCGGCGTCATCCTCTTCCCGGCGGGTGCTGATCGTGGACGACGAGGCGCCGATTCGGAAACTGCTGGCCCGGCTGCTGGAGCGGCGCGGCTTCGACGTCGTCGAGGCGGAAACCGGAGCGCAGGCACTGGAACTGCTGAATGGGTTCGGTCTCGCGCTGGTGCTGTGCGACGTGCACATGCCGGGGGCCACCGGGAAGGAGCTCTACCGGGCGCTCGTCGAGCGCCGTCCGGAGATTGCCGGGAGGTTCGTGTTCATCACCGGGGACCGCACCGCCGTCGAACTGGACGAGGCGCTGCGCGGGGTGCCGGTGCTGACCAAGCCGTTCACGGGGGCGGACCTGCAGGCCGTGCTGGCGGTCGTGGGGCTCGACCAGGCGGTGGTGTGAGGGGGGAGCTGTCAGCTATTTCGCATCACTCTTCCTGGCCGCGATATCGTCCTTCAGCATCGGGTTCACCTTGAACCCCACCTTCTCGGCTGCCTTCACGGCCTTCTCCGCGTCGAGATAGCGTCCCGTCTGCAGATACACCACGGCCAGGTTGCTGTGAGCCTCGCCCGTCTTCGAGTCGGCGGCAATCGTGGCCTTGTACTCTCGCTCCGCGTCGGCGAGCCGTCCCAGGCGGAAGTAGGCGCTCCCGAGCGCTATAGAGACGTAGGATGGCACCGAAGATGCCAGCGACACGTCTGTA
>JANPJN010000469.1:0-4110 GCA_031425515.1 Acidobacteriota bacterium
GGGGGGCCCCCAACAGCTGGGTCAGCTCTAGCCTCCGGACCCCCTCCACGGGCCTGTTTCGGGCGCCGGCGCCGAAGTTCATCGCCGCTTCGCGGTCCACCGGCATCGCGCGCACAAGCAGCTTCGTCAGCGCCACGGGCAGCGGGGCATCGCCCTCGACAACCACCCGGCCAGTGACGGAGCCGGAAGCGCTCGTCATGAGATGGACCTCCTGGGGCTCGCCGCCCCCCACGGTGATAGGCACCTTCGCCGCTTCGGCTGGGCGGTCCGCCGTCGCGGCCGTGCGGGCGCTCAGGAAGTAGTCGCCCGGGGCGACGTTGCGGAACGCGAACGTGCCGTCGGGGCTCACGCGGGTGCTCTGCCCCATCGACATCATCATGAAGTTCTCGCCGCGGATCTCGACCATCAGGTTCAGACTCTCACCCGCGAGCGGCACTCCCAGCGAGCTCAGGGCCGTGCCCGTGAGCGCGCCGACCTTGCCCGGAATGAGGCCGATGTCGATGGGCGAGGTCTCCTGCCCGGCGCGGACGCGCACGCGCTGCGCGGAGGCCGGCGTCGGACTGGCGGGAAAGAACGTCGGCACGAAGCCGAGCATCTCGCGCTGGGGCGGATCACCTTCCCACGTCTCGCGCGACGAGGCCTGGACGTAATACTCGCCGGGCTCGAGTCCGCTCAGGCGGAACTGCCCCGTGTCGTCTGAGATTGCGTTGCCGCGGACCGGCGTGAGCCGCCGGCGTCCGTTGAAGAAGCGCATCTGCAGTGTGAGCACGTTGGCGCCAGCCAACGGCTCGCCGGCCTCGTCGAAGACATGCCCTGAGATGAGCGCGGTGCGCGGGAGCACGAGGTCGGCATCCTCGAGCGTCTGCCCGGCGGCGAGCTCGATGGGGCGCCCCGACTCGCCTGGACGGGACTGACCGTAGGCCATGGCCAGATAGCCGGCCCGGCTGGCGTGAAGCGTGTAACGCCCCCCGGGGAGGTCCCGGATCTCGAAGCGCCCGAGGCCGTTGGTGCTCGCAGTCCGCCCATCCGGAATCGCGGCGCCGCTGAGCCGTACCTGGACGCGGCGGAGCGGGCGCTTCTCGGTGTTGACGATCCTGCCGCGAATGAGCCCCGTGCCCGCCTTCTCGGCGGGGCTGTCGCGCGGTGCGGGCCGCGGCGGCGCGGGCGGCGCCGGGGTCTGGCCGGCTGTCGCGGCCCCCGGCGGCAGGAGCGCGACGACCAGACACGCGAGGAACACGGCTTGCCGGACGCTCGTCGCACGACGCATGGCGCTCACCGTACCTCGAACCCGACCCGCTGCACCGCCGTGGTGCGCCGGCCTTTGCGCTCCGGGTCCGTCTTACTCGCCGCGATCTGCAGCACGTAGGAACCGGGCGGCAGTTTCTCGCCGAGCTTCACGCCCCCCGCCGCGGCAAACCGGCGCGCATCCCCCTCGGGAGGCACGAGCGTGTCGGGCGGCACGGCAAACACCTGCTGCGTGCCCCGCCACACGCTGGTGACGGCCTCCACGGGCGCGGCGGCATTGTAGATTTCGTAGGCATACGCCAGCCGGGTGCCCGGGCTGTAGACGCCCAGCGCCTGCGCGGGCGTCAGGGTGATGTCGTCGGGCACCTTCGACGCGCCGCCCGCCGCCGCATCATCCGATCTGAGGACGATGCCGGAGAGAGAGAAGGCGCCGCCGGCGATGTCGTCAATCTCGACGAACTCCCCGGCGGACCCGGTCAGGCCCGAATGCTGGTCACGGACCGCGAAGCGCACCTGGTACGCCCCCGCCTTCGGGATGGGGATCCGGAGCATGTACGCCAGCCCGTCGCCGAGCGCCGCATCGGCGGCCTCTTTCGTGAGCCCCATGGTGAAGCCGGTGCTCAGATGCGCCACTTCGGTGCCGTCCTGATCGAACACCATCCCGAGCACGTCCACCGAGGCGGTGTTCCGGCCCCCCTCGCCGGGGGTGAAGGTCAGCGGACGCGCGTCGATGTGCAGCAGCGCCCTGACGAACGTCCCGCGTTCGGCCGAGTAGCCCGGCAGGGTGGTGGCCCGGAGTGCGATGCCGTTCGCGGCAAACGGCGAGGTCGCCGCGTGGATCAGCTCCTGTGCGGGCGTGCGCGGCCCTGTCATCGCCGGAGGGTCGCTCACCCCCAGGAACTCCTTCCGGGTCTTCACGCGAAGCCCCGGCCGGGTGGACTTAATGGAAATCTTATGGAGCGACGGCTTCTCTCCGGGCCGGGCGAACGTCCCCTCGGAGGGGGCATACCCGATCACGTAGTAATCGCGCACGTCGTCCGTGATCCGCCCAAGGCCTCGGGACACGTCGTTGGAGTTCAGCACCGCGAACCCGCCGGTCTGTTCGGCGAGATAGGCCATCCCCTCCTGCGTGTCGCGGTTGAGACGGCTGCGGTCTTCGGCGTGGCCGCGCACGGACGATTCCATCACCTGCCCTTCGGGCTTCGACTTCAGGTTGTCGGATGCGAGGAGCCCTCCGGTCTGCAGCCCCCGCGCATCGAGCGCGTAGATCACGACACCGGCGCGCGTGGACTGTTCGACGACGCGGTCGAGTGCTGCGCGCACGCGTGAGTCCATGCCGTCGCGGTCCTGCAGCGAGAAGCCTTCGCTCACGAGGATGACGGCTTTGCGCCCGGGCAGGTCGCGCGCGCCGCGGACGACGAGGTTCAGGGCGCCGAGCGTGCCGGCGGCGGAGCTCGAGGCGCGCAGCTCGTCGATCTTGCGGAAGTCGTTGGGATCGACGAGAGGCGCCCCCCCGGCGGGGCCGCCAGAGCTGAACGTGGTCCACTGGTTGACTGCCGTGAACGGCTCCACGGCCGTGCGCGACTGGCCGTTCCACCGGAGACCGTCCACGACGGAGTGGAGCACCCGACGATCCGCCGTGAACGGCTGGAGGCCTCCTCCGGCACCAGCAGTCCGCACGACCGCCACGAGGTCGCCCGGACGCAGTTCCCGGTCGATGAAGCTGTGGAGCGCGCGCCGCATGCCGTGGAAACTCTCGAAGGAGAGCCCCAGGTCGTCCACCACGATCGCGAGCGTTCGCTGCACCTCGTGGCGCTGGACCGGAGCCAGCGCCGGGGCGGCCGCCACCGCCACCGCGTCGGCCGGCAGGGGCGGCGCGGCCGGTGCCGGGCCCGACATGACCGGCATGTATTCGACGAAGCTGATTGTCTGAATCTTGCCGTCCTGACGGACTTCGAAATCCGCCGCCGTCAGTTTTGGGACCGTGCGTCCCTCGCGATCGACCACCACCGCGTCAATCCGGACCGCGTCCACCCCGATTCTGAACCGTGTGGCCTCGGTGGGCCGTTGCGGCTCGACGGCCGGCTGCTGCCCGCCGTGCATGACGCCGGTGGTGGACAGCAGTCCTGCCGTCAGGACAATCGTGGCGGTCACGAATCGGGTCATGGCGTGAATCTCCAGGTAACTCGAGGCACGCAGAGATTACCTTCTTTCGGAAGACGAATCTCCATTGTCGGCGCTCTGTCGCCAGTGCCCTGATCTCTCAACGAAGATTGCCCGATATTCGGGCCCTCGCGTGCGGGTCTTCTCGGGTTCGGGTATTGCAAGGCGGGCGAGGACAAGGTTGTGGTGATGGACGACGTGGACAGCTCAGCAAGACCCGCTTCGGCGAGCGCCTCGTTCGGATCCCGGCTCCGGCGCGCGACGCTCACTCTCGCCGTCGCAATCGCCATGCACGTGTGGGTCGTGCCGGCCCTCAGGACCGGACCCCGGATCGTTCCGTCGGCGCCGCATCTGGTGCAGGCGGGAATGCTGGCTCAGCCGCAGACCCTCGCAGTGCGGTCCATCCCCTCGACCTCTTCACTAACCGGTGGCGTGCGCGTGACAACGAGGCTCATCGACGCGCAGGAATTGCCCGCCGACGGACCTTCCCCGTCAGATCGTCGGCCCACCGATCCTGCCCCGGCTCCCCGGGCGAACGACGCCGGGCACAGCGCGTATGCCGTGGCCACCAACGGCACGGGCCGCACCGACCTCACCGGGAACCCGGTCGTTCCCGCATTCCTTGCAGCAACGCCGGTCTCCAGGCGTGATCTCAACGAGCCACGTCTCTCGGAGGCGCCGCTGGATCTTCCCGAAACCCGG
>JANPJN010000470.1:0-10671 GCA_031425515.1 Acidobacteriota bacterium
CGCGCTCCGCTCGCGAGCAGCTCGGATACGTCCTCACGTCCACTGATCTCCCGCCACATGGCGACCGCCGCGCGGACCGCCGCGTCCGGATCGGCAATCGTGACGCGCTCCAGCGGTGTCAGGAGCTCGCGCGCCCGCACCAGGTCCTCCTCTTCCGCATCGCCTGACCCGTCGGCAGCGGGATGGCCCGCGGGGCGACCCGTCGAGTCGGAGCCGTCACCGTCGGCGGCGTGCGTCTCAGCCGGCGCGCGACTCGCAGCCGAGGCGAAGCGGTCGGCATACTGGAACATCCGGTGGACGAGCGTGCCGGCCACCGGGTCAACCGGTGCGTACGCGGGCCCGGCGTCCGGCGCCTCGTCTTCGCTCGCGGCCAGCCACTGCGTGACCGGGAGACGGATCGTTGCGCCCTGCCCCGCCGAAGGGCCAAAACGGTCGTCCTGCAGCGCAGCAGGAGGCATGTCCAACCCTGAGACCGCGTCGGGCGCCGGCGGGACATCCGCGGCGGGGACACGGCAGATCCGCCAGTCGAACGGCCGGCCGGACGGCCCCGCCCATCCGACGGAGCCGCACGCATCGAACGCCGTCACGGCGCGGTTGAACAACTGCCGCAGAGAGTCCGGCAACACCTCGCCGAGGCTCCCGCGGCCGGGCTGCATCGCGCCGTTCTTGAGCGCGGACGACAGGTAGAGCCGGTCCCGGGCGCGCGTGAGCGCCACGTACAGCAGACGCCGGCTTTCGTGCTTCTCACGCTCCCGCTCCGCTTCGTCTGTGGCCGACACGAACGGACCGACCGACACGGAGGGCTCACCATCCTCACCGTCCACGACGACGCGGATGGGACGGGGAGGACCGCTGGCGCCCTTGGCCAGGTTGACGACGAAGACGACCGGGAACTCGAGCCCCTTCGACGCGTGCACGGTCATGAGATTGACGGCATCGAGCGCCTCGATGACCGCATTGGACTCGTCGCCCGCTGTCAGCGAGTCGATGTGATCGGCGATGCGCGCGAGCGTGGCGTAGCCGCGATTCTGGATGCGCCGGACGAGCCCGCGCATCTTCTTGAGGTTCTCCCACGCCTGGAGCCGTCGCGGGCCGCGCAGCTCGTAGGCATACGCGGTCGAGCGGAGCAGATCCTCGAGCAGGTCTGCCGGGGGCACGCGATCGACCTGCGCCAGCCACTCACGGACGCGCCCGCGCACGAACGTCAGCACCCGCCGATCTTCGGCGTCGAGGCTCGCGGCCGACGCCGGGAGCGCGTCGGCGGTGAGCGCTGCCGCCAGACCGGGCCCGAGGCGTGCCAGCCCGGGGTCCGACAGGCGCACGAAGCGCGAACGGAGAAACGCCGCCGCCTTCAGATCCGACTCCGGGGCCGCGAGGTACCGCATCAACGCCGACGCATCCTTGATCTCGTCGGCATCGAAGAAGCCCAATCCCTTGTAGACGTAGGAGGGGATCCGGCGCAGCGCGAGCGCCTGCTCGAACTCGCGATGGCTCGCGCGCGAGCGGAAGAGGATGGCCACGTCGCCGGGCCGCGCGAGTCGCGGTACACCGGTCTTGCGGTCGCGGATGGTCTCTTCCGCGAGCAGGCGCTCGATCTCGGCCGCCACGGCCGACGCGCAGGCGACGGGATCGTCGGCGGCCGCGATCCCGAGGACCGGACCGCGCGCCGTGTCGCGCGCACCATCGGTCGGAAAGCGATCGGTCTCGACGTAGGTGAAGTCGTCTGGCCGCCCGGGCGCCTGCGACATCTCGGAGAACAGCTCGTTGACGAAATCGAGCAGCTCCGGCAGCGCCCGGAAGCTGCGCCTGATGGCCCGGCGTGGATCCCCGGCGGGGCGCAGCCCCTCGATGTAGCGGCCGGCCTGCTGGAGCACCGCGACCTCGGCGTCCCTGAACCGGTAAATGGACTGCTTGCGATCGCCGACGATGAAGATGGAGGGGTGAGTCGCGAGGCCGAGCCCCTCCCCCCACGACTGGATGAGCAGCGAGACGAGCTCCCATTGCGCCCGGCTCGTGTCCTGGAACTCGTCCACGAGCACGTGGTGATAGCGGGACTCGAGCCGGAAGCGGCTCTGCGAGAACTCGTCCATGCGGCGCAGAAGATCGAGCGCGCGTTGCAGCACGTCGGAGAAATCGAGCACCGACCGCTCGTCGAGCGCCTTGCGGTATTGCTCGAGCGCGATCGCGAACATGCGCCGGAGGCCGCGGGCCAGGACCGCGTTCAGGTCGCGGGCGAAGGCGTCCACGACGCGTTCGATCTGGGGGGCAATCTGGAACACGGCCGACCGGTGCCGCTTCGCCGCCTCCGGAGACGGATAGTCCCGGCCCGAGTTATAGGGCGGAATCGCCCCGCTCCGCCGGGGGTTCCCCTCGGCCGTCAGGAAGTGCGCCCCCGCGCGATCGAGCAGCGCGCGGATGGACGCGTCTCCGGCGCGCTCGAGGTCCGGCAGCCGCTGGAGATCGCGCGCGAGCATCTGAAAGCGCGGGTGCAGCACGGGGCCGTCGGCCAGGAACGCCGGCAGACCCCCGGGCACGGTGCGCAGCGTGTCCTGGAGCGACGTAGCCGCGCGGCGGCAGACGATGTCGGCCGTGAGGTCCCGAGGGCCCTTCGCGAGGAACCGGGTGAGAGCGTCCCACGCGACCAGCCGCCGTTCGAGCAGCGACGCCAGTCCGGCACGAGTGCGCGAAACCCCGAGCTGCGCGAGGACGAGCGCCACATCTGCATCCTCGCGGGCCAGTCGCGCGAAGATCCGGAGCGCCTGATCGAGCGACGCCTCGATCAGCCGGGGCACCTCGGTCTCGTCCGCCATGTCGAACCCGGGGTCGAGATCCGCCTCGAGAGGGAACTCGCGCAGCAGCGACAGGCTGAAGGCGTCGATGGTGCTGATGGCGATGTCGCCAAGGCGATCCCGGATCTCCGTCCACCGGGCCGGGTCGAACTCCGAGCGGGCAGCCGACGCCTTCAGTTCCCGGACGATACGCTCCCGCATCTCGGCGGCGGCCTTGCGGGTGAAGGTGATCGCCAGGATGTTCGCGGGATCGACGCCGGCCTTGAGCAGGTTGACGTAGCGCAGGACGAGCACGGAGGTCTTCCCCGTACCGGCGGAAGCCTCGAGCACGACGTTGTTGCGCGGGTCCACGGCAAACGCGCGCGCCGGCAGATCGCTGTCCGCCGGCGGCGGGACGAGGTCGGGCGGCTGTGGGGCGTCCGGGCCGAAGAGCGACAGTTGCGGCGTCGCGTCGGGGCGGCGACTATTCATCACCGACATAGTCCTTCCGGCACACCGAGGCGAAGCCGCACCACCTGCACAGGAACGGCTCATCGGGATTGGGCGGAAACTCTCCCCGCTCGATCCCGTCGATCGCCTGCACGAGACGCTCCTGCCCGGCGGCCAGCGCGTCGGCGAGCGCGCCCGATCCGCCGAGCGCGACGAAGGCATTCTTCTCGCGGAAGGCCACATACCCGGCCTGACCGAGCGTCCACGTCCGGCCGTGGCGTCCGGCCAGCGACTGCTCGGCGCACAGGCCGTAGACGGGCAACTGGAGCGCCCGGCCCGGTTTCGGCGCCTTGCCCAGCTTGTAGTCGACGAGGCGCAGCGTGCCGTCGGCGAGGAGGTCGATGCGATCGGCCTTCGCGCGCAGCTGCACGGTTCGCGGGCCGGCGGTCGTCGTGAATACGAACGCCCCCTTCAGCTCGTGCTCCAGCAGCCGTTCGATCACGTCGCCTCCCTGCTCGACCTCCGACGTGAACGCGCGCTCGGCCAGCCCCGGGGCCGCCGCCGAGCCCAGGAGATGCGTGCGCTCGATGGCCCGGTCGCTCTCGGGCAGACGTTCGAGGCACGCCTCGGCGACCCCGGCGAACATCTCCAGCGCCCCGGCAATGGTTGCCGTCGTGATGCTGCCCTTTCCCTCCGCCTGCCAGCGTGCGAAGAACTGCTCGAACACCTCGTGTACGAGCTGACCGCGCTCCTGCGGCGTCAGGCCGGAGACCTCGGCACGTTCCTCGGGCAACTGCAGCACGTGCGCCGCAAAGTACTTGAAGGGGCATTCCAGGTACCGTTCGAGCCGGCTGACGGCATACACGCCTGCGTCGCGCGCGCCGGCCATGCCGTGGAACCGCGCCCCTTCGGCGGCGGTTCGTGCGGCGCGGAGCGTGAGCCACTCGAGCGGCTCGCCCGACAGCGCGCCGGCCGCCAGCGGTTCGTCCGACAGCGCCTCGCGCGCGAAGACCCGGCCGCTGGCGGCCGGCGGGATCCGCTCAACCACCAGACCGGCCCGCTCGATCTCTTCGAGAAACGAGGACGCCGGCACAATCGCGTCGTCTTCGAGCGTGAAGAGCGAAATGGCCACGCGGCGTCGTGCGAGCCGGAGGAGGTCATGGAACCGCGCGCGGGCCGCGGCCATGCGGTCGGCATCGGCGGGCCATCCGAGCTGGGCCAGCAACGACGAGGGATAGAAGATGCTGCGGCGGCTGCGGTCCGGCCAGTCGCTCTCGACCAGCCCCACCAGACGGACCTCGTCCACGTCGGCGTAGGCCGCCGCGGGCGCATCGAACAGGCTGATGCCCTCGGTGCCCGTGCGCGGCGAGAACGTCTGCCCCTCGATCCACCGGCGCACGCTGCCGGAGAGCTCCGGCAAATCCACCGGCCGATCGTCGTGAAGACGATGGGCCTCGGCGAGCGAGTCGAGTGCGGCGAGGACCGCTGCGCGCGCGCGCAGGTGGCGTCCGCGCCAGACCGCCTCCCGGCCCGGCAGCCGTTCGTGCGCCGCGATAAAAGCCGTCAGGGCGGCCACCTGCCCGGAGGCGCTCGGGGCCTCCGCGACCGCGCGGAGTTCCGCGGCCGCTGCGGCCGCGGCGGCAAGCGCCGGAGCCGCGCGTCGCCACGCAGACCCTCCGGGCTGGGTGCCTCGCTCCGGGGCATCAGCCGCGAGCCTCAGCAACGCCTCCCAGCCGCCGACGTACTTCACCTCGCGCAGCAGCGCGTCCACCGCCGCCACGTCCCTGGACGCGATCGGCCGCGGGTCCGTGAAGGACCAGTGTGGCGACCCCAGCAGCTCCACCAGCGATCCGCGCGTCCCCTCCGTGCTGATGAAAGACAGAACCAGATCGAGCGCCGCGGCAAACGGCTCGGCGGCGAGCGGCAGCGCGTCGAGCGCCTGATACGGAATGGCGGCGTCCGGAAAGACCTGCCGCGCCAGGTAGAGATACGGAAGGGGGCGCTGGAAGATGACCGCGGTCCGGTCGAGGGCGGCGCGGGGATCGTGCTTGATCGATCGCGCCACCGACGCGAGCTCCTCCTCACGATCGCGGCTGACGATCCAGGGAACGATCGCGGCGTCCATGTCGATAGTGGCGGCAAGCACGGGAGCCGCCGCGGGCACCCCGCACCGCTCCTCCTCGATCCCGGGGAGCACGTCGTGCAGGCGCTCGTGAAAGCCGGACGCCAGCAGATTCTCGGTGGCGATCACGTCCAGCCGCTCGAGCCCCGGCAGCCTGGCCAGCAGATCGAAGTCCGCGAGCCATAGCCCGTTCGCGTCCGCCGCCTGGTCCGGGACCGTCACGATGATGTGGTGATACGCCGGATGCGAACCGCCGGCCGGGGTCGTGAGGAGGCGCTGTCTGAGCCCGTGCTCGTCCATCCGCCCGGTGTCGCGCACGCGCGCTTCGAAGAGATCGAACGCCGCCGCGAGAAAGCGGGTAGCCGCAGCAGCCGCTCGGCGCCGCGGTCGATCCCGGCGCTCCCCTCGAGCGCGCCGATCATGAGCCGCTCGAACGCCTCGACCGTGCGATCGCGCCGGCGGAGCTCGTCGTAGAACGCGAGGATCTCGACCACGAGGCCGGGCCGCAGCCGGAAAGGTGCCGGAGCGCCCCCCTCGGCCGCATCTTCAGCCGCCCGGCGGAAGATCACTTCACGCTCGAAGTCGGTCAGTCGCGCAGGAGCGCCGCCGAGGCCGAGCGACAGCCCCTGATACAGCTCCGACCGCGTGAGCAGATCCGGCAGCAGCACCGCAGGCGAGGCGTCGGTCAGCGACAGATTCTCGAGCGTGCGCCGCAGCGCCTCGGCGGCGCCGCGGCTGGGCAGCACGACCGCGCAGCCGCGGGCCCGCAGGATGCCAGTCGATCCGGGTCCGCTCGTGCCCGGGTCCAACGCCGCACGTCCGATGGCGGCCTGCATCGCCTGCAGATCCGGCACCCGCAGCAGGCGGGTGATACGTGGAGTGATCAACGTTGTCTGGAGGGGGACATCAGGCGGCCGAGCTCCTCGGACGCACGGTCGAGCAGCATCAGTGCTCCGGCGGCCGCAGAGGCGGCCTCCCAGTCGAGTCTCGTGTCTCTCGATGATACCGCGTTCCGACGGGCGCCCGCGGCACGCGATGCCATTTGAAAAGCGGCCTTGAAGAGCCCGTGCGCCGTGTCGAGCTCGGGCGGCGGGACGATGCCGCCGAGCATCTGCCGGGCCATCACGAGCCGCTGCTCCATCCGAGGCAGCACGAGAGGAGACGGCCCTGTACGTTCCCTGATCGCGATCAGGCGCGTGCGCGCATCGCGCAGCTCCTGCACCGATCGCGCGATGGAGTCGCGATAGAGCCTGAACGCCGCCATCCGCAGCGTCTGCGCCTCGCGCGCCTGACGCACTCGCACCGCTTCGCCGAGTTGCCACTCCAGGGCGCCGAGCAGCGCCGACGTGTTCTGCGGCCGCTTCCTCCCCAGGCGATCGTCGGCATCCAGCACCGATTCGAAGAGTGCCTGCACGCCCTGCAGATCCCCACGGGCCGCGCGCGCGCTGGCCGTCGCAAGGCTCGACGCCGCGAGCGCACCGTAAGCCCTTTCCGTCCGCAGCTCCGCTCCGAGATCCACCGCCACCCGGGTCGCCATCACACCCGCCCAGCCGCCGCGCGCCGCCGGCTCGCGCAGCGCCGCCTCGATCGCCTGCAGCAGCGAAATCCGCTCCGCGGGATCGGTGGCGATCGACGCCACGACCATCGCCTGCTCCATCGTCTCCCGCACATCCGGCGGGGCCAGCATCATCTCGGCCGGTGGAACGGTGCTCGCCACGAAGCTGACCTGGGTCGTCTCGCCCGCCGCCACCCGCAGATCGCCAATCACTTCATCCAGCATCGACGCGAGCTCGGACACTTCCTGCGCGCGATACCCGAAGTTGTCGATCGGCCATTGCAGGAGGTTCCTGCGCGCTTCGGTCGCCATCGCCAGGCGCCGGGCGGGATCGTCGGTGAGCGCAATCTGATTGAGCGCTTCGACCACGCGCGCACCGAGGAGCGCGAAGTCGGCATCGCCGCGTGTCTCGCCGTACCGCCGGGCACGCAGCGCATTCGCGTACCGCTCGGTCCGATCCCAGTCCACGACGGACTGCGGAATGCTGACCATCTGGAGATCCGGTGTCTCGGTCAACTCCCCAACAGGAATCGAGAGCACGACTCGATCGCCGACCCGGGCAAACTCGCCGTAGCTCACGAGGACGGCGCCGTCGCGCAGAAAGACGCGATAGAGGCCCGCTTCCGCGGCGTCGAGGCGCACCGCGCACAGCAGGCAGAGCGCCGCCGCGGCGAGCCGAATCGCGCGATTCCGCATCGTCTCGCGACCGCATTTTTGCCGTCTGTTGAAAAGGTGTTGAAGGATCGTGGATCTCCTGTGCACTTGCCGACAGCCTGAAGTTATTTTCCTCGAAAGCGCGGCGCAATCGTCCGGATTGCACACTGTTGATGCGCCTTCGATGCTCCTTTCGCTTGTATGGCGCCGCCGGGCAGCTAGACTAGGCCTCCCTTGCCCATTTCCAATCCGACGCCCGTGCCCAAGCATCGCTTCGACGAAACCATCAACGGCCGCGCCTACCGCATCGAGGTGTCGAACGTCGGATCCAACAAGTGGCGCGCGCAGATCGCGCGAGTGCCCGGTGGATCGACCGCGACGATGCCGTTTTATGGGAGCACGCCCGTGGAGGCCGCAGGCCAGTTGAGCCGATGGCTGGCGCTGGCGAACGGCAAGGGACGTCCTCAGCTATAGTTTCGACATGCGCGTGCGTGCCAGGCCGGGGGCGAGGCGGCGGCTGGCGGCGCCGGTGCTGGGCCTTCTCCTTCTTCTGACTTCCCCGACTCACGGGTCCGGGGCCATTCCCTCGGACTCGCAACGCCCCTCCGCGGTTTCGCCTGCCGCGCTTCCGCGCGTGCGGTTGATCGCCACCGGCGGCACAATCTCGAACCGGGCCTCCGGCCGGCTGACCGCGGACGAGCTGATCCGATCGATTCCGGCCGTCAATCAGATCGCCGCGGTCGAATCCGAACAGTTCGCCAACGCGCCCAGTGCCTCGCTCTCGCTGGATCAATGGCTGGCCCTCGCGCGGCGCATCGACGAGGTGTGCAGAGAGGACGCCGGGCTGTCGGGAATCGTGGTTACGAGCGGCACGGACACGCTCGAAGAGCTCGCGTACTTCCTCCATCTCACCGTGCGCACCGACAAGCCCCTCGTGGTCGTCGGATCGATGCGGCGTCCGGAGACCCCCGGGTACGAAGGTGAGGCCAACCTCCTCGCTGGCTTCCGCGTCGCCGCGGACCCGGCGTCTCGTGGCCGTGGCGTCCTGGTCGTGCTCAACGACGAGATCAACTCCGCGCGGGACGTCACCAAGACCGACGCCTGGCGCCTCGATACGTTCCGGTCCGGCAGATACGGCCTGCTCGGCGTGGTCGATCCCGACCGCGTCGTCTTCTACCGATCGCCCGAGCGGCGGCATACGACGCGCAGCGAGTTCGATCTTACGGCCGTTCGGGCGCTGCCGCGCGTGGACATTGCGCTCGTCTACCAGGGCGCCCCTGGCAGCATCGTTCGAGCCATGGTCGATCAGGGGGCCCGGGGAATCGTCGTCTCGTCGGCCGGAGCCGGCGCGCTGAGCGGTACGCAGGGCGAAGCAATCGAGTATGCGCTGGAGCGGCACGTCGTGGTCGTGATCAGTACCCGAGCGGGGGGCGGGCGGATCGCAGGACGGCCGCAACCGGAGGGCAAGGCCGCTACCGTGCCGGCAGAAGACCTCGCCCCGCTCAAAGCGCGCATCCTCCTGATGCTCGCGCTCACGCGGACGAACAACCTCACCGAGATCCAGCGGATGTTCGCCGACTACTGACCGTGTCGCCGATTCCCCCCGGGCTCTGCGTTTACGGGGCGCTCGATGTGAAAGACTTCCGTGAGGTCCGAGGCGACGGGGCTGTCGTCCGGGTTGGCCGGCATGACCTCGCGCATATGCGTCCACCAGCGCCGACAGACGTCGGTGCCGGCGATGGCCGCCCACCGCGCCTCGCTCTCGATCTCCACGTAGCCGAAGAGGTCGTCGGTCGCCGGATCCCGGAAGATTGAATACGTGATCACGCCGTGCGCGAGCAGCGTGGCCTCGAGCTCGCCCCAGATCGGTTGATGACGCCGGGCGTACTCCGCGGCCAGGCCCGGGTGGACCGACATGCGGAAGGCCTTGCGCAGCATGAGACTCAGCGCGCCGGGACCGGCGCGGCGGCCGGTGCGGCTGCCGGCCGGACGAGAAGGCCGCGCGCGCGCAGCCAGTTCAGGAGCAGCGTCGGCCAGTGGCTGAGCGCGGGATCCGACAGCGCAAGGCCGACACCGTGCGGACCGTTCTCGAAGACGTGCATCTCGGCCGGTACCCTGGCCTTGCGCAGCGCGAGGAAGAAGCGGACGCTGTTCTCGACCGGCACCCCGGCGTCGTTGGCGGTATGGAAGAGGAACGTGGGGGGCGTCTCCGACGTCACCCTGAGGTCATTCGACAGATCCTCGATCAGCTTCGGGTCCGGCGTTTCCCCCAGCAGGTTCCTCACCGACCCCGCGTGGGTGATAGACGAGTCGAACGAGATGACGGGATAGCCGAGGATCAGGAAGTCTGGGCGGCTGCCGGCGCGGTCGATCGGGTCCGATGCGTCCGCCTTACCTGCGTCGAAGTGGGTGCCCGCGGTCGATGTGAGATGCCCTCCGGCCGAGAACCCCATCATCCCGATCCGGTCGGGCACGATGTTGAACTCCGCCGCCCGGGCGCGCACGGTGCGGATGGCGCGCTGCGCGTCGCCGACCTCCACCGGGTGTCTATACTTCGGGCCCAGCCTGTACTTCAGGACGAAGGCGCTCACGCCCATCGAGTTGAACCAGTACGCCACCTGGCGCCCCTCGTGCTCCATGGCCAGCGCGCCGTACCCGCCGCCGGGCGCGACGACAACCGCGGTGCCCGACCCGCCGCGAGGCGCGGGATACGCCGTCAGCGTGGGCTTGTCGGCATCGGCCTGACCCAGAGCGCCCGGCGCCTCCCCCACCCACAGGGGAATCTCGATCGGCCCGGCCGGCACCGCCGCGCGTCCGCCGGCCACGCCGCCGCGACCTGCACTCGGCGGCGGAGGCGTCTGGACCGGCGCCTGCGCCCATCCTGATGCCGCACTTGCCACGACGAATAAGACGATGACGAGGCGCTTCATGCGATGCTCCGCTGCGGAAACGTGCCGCCGGGGTGGCGTCATGGCTTGATCCGACGGTACCGGAAGTCTGTCGAGACCGGCGCGCCGTTGCGCTCCCGGGTGACGGTGATGTTCAGCGAGTCGGCGTCAGGGCTGTGAAAACGGATCTGCACGGGCGTCGGCCCGGCACCCTGGAAGACCGCGGTCGTGCCG
>JANPJN010000471.1:0-1909 GCA_031425515.1 Acidobacteriota bacterium
TTGGGTGACGCGCCATAGCCGACGAGATCGCCCAGGCAGTACACCGCGTCGCACCGCTGCTGCTCCAGGTTCTCGAGCGTGGCCGTCAGAGCGGGCAGATTGCCGTGAATGTCGCTAAAGAGTGCGATGCGCATGGTCAGACTCCCGGCGCACGGGCGTCATGCCCGGCGGCTCCTCGTGTGGAACGATGAGGCGGTCAGCAGAATCGGGCAGGTCTGCCACGAGCCATCGGAAGAGCAGCGTGGCGGCCGCCGCACCCGCCAGTTGCGCAAGCACGAACGGCCCTACGTCTCTCGGACGAATGCCGGCGAACGTATCGGTGAACGCTCGCGCGACAGTGACCGCCGGATTCGCGAACGAGGTCGACGCGGTGAACCAGTAGGCGGCGGTGACATAGGCCCCGACGGCAAACGGGGCGACGGCCGACCTCCGCCGCGCACAGCCCCAGATCACGGCCAGCAACCCGAACGTCGCCACGAATTCACTGAACCACTGCGCCCCGCCGCTACGCGCGTGCCGCGATACCTGGATAACGGGCTCGGCGAACATCACATGCGCCGCTGCCACACCGGCGACCGCGCCGATCGCCTGCGCGGTGACATACAGGGGGACGCGCCGCCACGACAGGCCCCCCTGCGACGCATCCGCCAGCGTGACCGCCGGATTGAAGTGTGCCCCCGAGACCGATCCGAACGTCAGAATCAGCGCCACCAGCCCCGCGCCGGTCGCGATGGTGTTGGCGAGAAGTGCGACGGCCGCGTTGCCGCCCGACAGACGGTCGCCCATGATGCCGGAGCCCACCACCGTCGCGAGCAGCATCGCCGTCCCCACGCCCTCAGCCACGGCTTGCCGCCCTGCGCTACTGTTCCTCGTCATTCTTATTCGCCTGTGCGAATATGATTGTAGCGGACAATCGGGCCCGCGCCATACGCATCCACGGTCCGTGGGGCTTTCGGAGCCCCGGGTGGTGTCACGTCGAAGGACAACCCGCTCGGTGCGATTGGATGGAACAGGGGCTACCGGTGGCCCTGCGACGGGTATCGTTTCGGATTACGAATGCATTCGCGCTGTGCTGAATCGGTACAGTCGTGGGTCCAGGCCCGACGACCGCCATCTTGACACGGTGACTGCGAAGCTATTGGAAAACAAAGACTTAGGCCACAACGGCCAGCCCGATCCGAGCCGGGTGCGGGGATTGCTGACCTCTCCCTCGGATCTCTGCCACGCCGGGGGAACGGGAGCACGCTGTGATGAAATCGCTGGGACGACTCACCGACGTCAACAAGGAGCTCTGGGTCCTCCTGTCGGTATTCTTCATCTGCCTGCTGCTGAACCTCGTCGTGGATTCGCAGCGGATGGTCCTCAGCTTCTACACCCTGCCGACCCTGGGCTCGGCCTACGCGTACGGCCGCCGCCACGCGACGCTGACCGCCTGCGCCAGCGTCCTGCTCGTGTCGATCATGACGTGGTACAACCCTGTCCTCTTCGCGGCCGGCCCCTCCGTCGTCGGGCAGGCATCGCGGTGGCTCGATATCACGGTCTGGGGCGGCGTGCTCATGCTCACCGGCTACTCGATGGGCACGCTCTACGAGCACAAGACCGAGCAGGTCCGCGAACTGCAGGATACGTATCACGGCGTCCTCATGATTCTGCGCCACTTCATCGCGAAGGACGCCTACACGGAGAACCACTCGTACCGAGTCTCCATCTACGCGGCGAAGATTGCCGCGAGCATGGGGCTCCCGTCGGCGCGGATCGAAGACGTCCGATCGGCCGCGCTGCTGCACGACATCGGCAAGCTCGATATCAGCCGTGAGCTGCTCTACAAGGCCGCCCGCCTCACCGCCACGGAGTACGATCAGGTGAAGGCGCATGTGCAGAAGGGGGTCGATCTGCTCGAGCCGGTCGG
>JANPJN010000472.1:0-2964 GCA_031425515.1 Acidobacteriota bacterium
GGCCGCGTTGGGAGTGTGGGATCAGAACCGCAGCCGGACGCCAAACCTCACGACCCGGCCTGCGTTTTCCTGAATCCGCTGAGGCTCGCGCTCACGGTGTACGTGCCGGGCCGCAGGTTGGAGATCTCGAAGAGCCCCTCTGCGTTACTCAGCGCCTCGCGGCTGACGTTGGTGGCTTCGTCCGTGGCCACGACGGTGACCCCCGGCACGATGCCCTGCTGCGCATCCGACACCGTTCCGCGAATCGTCCCGAACGTCGCCTGCGCAGCGGCCGGGACTGCGGGTCCGGCGATCGGGATCAACGCCAAGAGGAAGAGAACCGCTCTGCGCATGGAACGATCCCCGATGGGGCCGGCGCCCCGGCTGACGGATGAAAGGATCGCCTCGCGTCACACCGTCGCGAGGGGTACGACGCGGGTTGTAGTGGTTTTCAGTCCGCCCTGTCAATCAGTATCGCGCCGATGTTGGCCAGGCGGATGAGCTCGGGCCCGGCCGACGGCCTGCGGCTATCCGCGCGAACGAGAGGGGGCATGAGCTGCTCCATCGAGCACTCAGGCGAAATCGGGTCCGAAGATGGCGAACTCCCGAGAGCGGGGCGGCTGCGCGGCGTGTGCTGATGCGTCCGCGGCGGTGCTCCGCCGCATGCGATGGAGGGGGCGCTCGCCCGCGAAGCCGCAGGTCCTCAGCCAGTCCATGAATTCGCGCTCAGCGTCGAACGCATCGATCACGACACTCCCGCCGGGGGCCACGCCCAGTGCTGCCGTGACGAGGGCCCGCGCCCCCCGATCGTCAGCGGCAACGACCGGTCCGATCTGGTGGAACAGGCGACCGGGCCGTCCGAAGGCATATTGCAGCGGGCCGGCGGCGCCGTCCAGCAACCGCGCAGACTGCGGGGCCCGCTCCAGGGCCCAGGCGAGCACCTCTCCGCGATTCCCGCCAAACGCCGCGAGGTCATGGCCGCTGACCCACGGCAGATCGGCGGCCGTCATCGGGCGACTGGCCGGCTGCTCTTCGGCGAGCGGGGGGCGCGCGTGCGGCACGACCAGGCGTGTGAGCGACGCCTCGTCCTCGAATCCGTATTTCCGGTAGAGGGGGCGCCCCGCCGGCGTGGCATCCAGTCGAACGGGCCGGCCGGAGGGGACGGCGTCCAACGCGGCCTCCAGCAGGCGTCTGCCGAGTCCGCGGCCGCGAGCGGCGGGCTCGACGAGCATCATCGCGATCCAGGCAAACGTGCCGTAGTCGAGGGCCAGGGAGGTGCCGACGATTCGTGTATCAATCACCGCGGCAAAGCGGGCGGGGGCCGCCATCGCCCACAGCATCCGCCAGTCGTCGAGCTGCTGATTCCAGCCCTCGGACGTGCTCAGGACCAGCGCGCCCTGGAGGTCGTCGTCGCCGAGCTCGCGGATCTGCGCGGAATCGTCCGATCCCATCAGTGCACTCTAATCGGTCCCGGCACAGAGAGGGCGCGGCGGAGGTTCCCCGACGCCGGGAGGGTAGAATGCGGCGTGCAGGCGCCGGCCCTCGTGTTCGCCGATATTCTCGCGGGGCTCTCCCATGCGCTGGACATCACCGAGGGCCACCCCACCGGGCATGCCGCGCGCTCCTGCCTGATCGGGATGCGCCTGGCCGCGCTCGTCGGCGTAC
Source organism: Acidobacteriota bacterium (assembly GCA_031425515.1). Taxonomy (GTDB): domain Bacteria; phylum Acidobacteriota; class Vicinamibacteria; order Vicinamibacterales; family 2-12-FULL-66-21; genus JALZOC01. The sequence continues at coordinate 1,645 of JANPJN010000472.1, forward strand.
CCGACGCCGACCGCGCCGATCTCTTCTACGCGTTGCTGCTCAAGGACGCCGGCTGCTCCAGCAATTCCGCGCGAGTGCATCAGCTCTTCGGCGGAAGCGATCATGAGGTGAAGCGCGAGGTCTGGATGCGCGACTGGCGCCGGCCGCACCTCCAGATTGCCTACGCGCTGCGATACACCGGACGAGGAGAGTCTCCCTGGCGCCGGCTGAAGCGCCTCGTGGGACTGGCAGCATCGCCCGACGCAGGCCGGGAGATTTTCAGGATTCGGTGCGATCGCGGAGCGGCCATCGCCAGCGATCTCGGCCTGTCCGACGCCACCGCGGCGGCGATCCGGAGCATGGACGAGCACTGGGACGGCGGCGGCCATCCATCCGGCCTGCGCGGCGAAGACATCCCGATGCTCGCGAGAATCATCGGTCTCGCGCAGGTGCTCGAGATCTTCGCGGACGACGCCGGTCCGGCTGCCGCCTGCGAGGTGGCGCGGCGTCGTCGTGGGCGATGGTTCGATCCCCGATTGGTAGACGCGCTCGGCCCTCTCGAGCGTGACACGGTGTTCTGGACGGATCTCCGCAGCAGGGACGAACGGGAGTTGATTGCCGCCGCGGAACCGATGCAGGCGACCATTCAGGTCACCGAGGAACGTCTCGATCGCATCGCGGCCGCGTTCGCCGGCGTGATCGACGCCAAGTCCCCCTACACCTTCGATCACTCCCGGCGCGTAGCCGGGTATTGCGTGTCGACCGCCGAACACCTTGGCATGCCGGCGGAGGGGGTGGTGCGGCTGCGGCGCGCGGGGCTGCTGCACGACATCGGCAAGCTGGCTGTTCCGAACAGCATCCTCGACAAGCCGGCCGCGCTCACCGCGGAGGAATGGCAGATCGTCCGGACCCATCCGCGGCACACCTTCGACGTGCTCGATCGCGTCCCGATCTTCCGCGAGTTGGCCTTCGATGCGAGCTGCCATCACGAGACGCTCGACGGGCGGGGATACCATCTCGGGCTGACGGAGACCCAGTTGAGCGAGAGCGCGAGGATTCTCGCTGTGGCCGATCGCGTCGATGCCCTGCTCGCGGACCGTCCGTACCGGAAGGGGCTGTCGCTCGATGAAGTGCGATCGATCCTGCGTGCGGATTGCGACAAGGGAGCGATCTGCGCGAGGCCGACCGATGCCCTGCTCGACACGCTTGGATCCCTTCCTACTTTTTCGGCGGAGTGACAATCCGCACTTCGCCGGCCAGCAGTTCTTCGAGGCTGTCCCCGCGGGCATCGGCCACGACGCGCAGGCCGGGTTTCAGGTCCTTCACACTCCCTGGCTTACC
>JANPJN010000473.1:0-2333 GCA_031425515.1 Acidobacteriota bacterium
ATGCCGGCCGAAGAGGCCGGTCCACGCGCCGGGCTCGCCCCGCGCACTGGCCTGGACGCTGCCGTCTTCATTCAGCAGCCGTGCCGCCGCAATGGCGCACGCGTCGTGCCGCGCGATCGTCGCGGCGAGCTGCCGATACGCGCCGGGATGCACGCGACAGTCGGGATTGAGCAGCCACAGGGACCGCGCGCGCGTCAGGCGCGCCGCCTGATTCACCGCCGCCCCGAAGCCCACGTTGCCAGGATTGCGGACGAGCGTCACGCCAAGGAGGTGTTCGACGGACGCCGCGCTCCCGTCGCTGGACGCGTTGTCCACGACCACGATCTCCGAGGGCACTCCCTCCAGATCAGCGGCCGCCGATTCGACGCAGACCCGCAGGTGCGCTCCCGCGTTGAAGTTGACGATGATGACGGCCACGTCCGCACCCATGGCGGATGCTCCCTCGCTCACCGGGACCTCCCCGTCGGACGTCGCAGGGCCGCCGTTGCGCGAAAGGACGCGACCGTTTCGCGGGCCGTGCGCTCCCACGAGAACTGCCGCGCGCGCTCGAGAGACTGGCGGCTCAGGGAGGCGCGGGCGTCCGGGTCCGTGAGGATCCTGACGATCGCGTGCGTCCACGCGGCGGTATCGAGCTCGTCGAGCAGGATCCCCGAGTCGCCGACGACCTCCGGGATCGAGGACCCTCGCGCCCCCACGACAGGCGTGCCGCACTGCATCGCCTCGAGGATCGGCAGGCCGAAGCCTTCGTAGCGCGACGGATACAGCAGCATGGCCGCCCCGCGATACAGGTTCAGCAGCGCGGCTTCGGGCACGGCCCCGAGCAGCACCACAGCGGAGGGATCGCCGGCCTCGCGCGCCTGTGCCGCCAGCGTGCCGCCGGTGCCCCGATCGATCCCGGCGCAGACCAGCGCCAGCCCGGACCCCGCCGGCGCGGATCGCCGCGCCTCGAGGACCGCGGCCAGCGCCGTGCAGACGTTGCGGCGGACGTGCAGGTCCCCCACGTGCAGCGCGTAGAGCGGAGGCACACCGCTCAGAGCGCGATTGTCGAACGGCCCGGGCGAGAACGAAACCCCGGCCGCCAATGGGACGACGTCGATACGGTCGGCGGGGATGCCGTAGGCGGCCGTGATCTCGTCGCGGCTGAAGGCGGAGTCGGTGATGATGCGATCCGCGACGCGCGCCGACGTGCGGTAGAACAGCCGGCGCACGCGGTCGTTACTGTGGGCGTTCCAGTCGGGCCGGCGCTCGTAGCTGACGTCGTGAATCGTCACCGCCTGCGGATGCACGCCCCAGAGCGGCGTCGTGTAGGCCGGCGCGTGATAGACGTCGAGCCCCGCGCCCCGTACGGCGAGCGGGATGGATGCCGCCATCCAGCCCAGATTTGTCGGAAACGGGATAGCGCCGCGGCGCCGGACGCCTTGCGGCAGCTCGGTCCTACGCCCGGCGCCGATGGCGATGACCTCGACGTCGGGATGGTGCCGGACGATAGCCGTGTAGAGCTCGTGCACGTAGCGGCGAACGCCGCCGGCCGGCGATGCGAACGCGCGTCCGTCCACGCCGACCCTCAGCGCCGTGCCGCTCACTGAAGATCCATGTGCAGGCGGCGCACGGCCACGCCGCGCGCAGCGCAGCACGCGCGCACGCGGGACTCCGTCTCCGGCGAGACGGCGGGTGAACTGAGCAGCACCTCCTCGACGCGCAGCCGGGTGAGGATGGCCTCGAGGTCGTCGATCCCCCCCTTGACCGGAACGCCGAGGATCCGCCGCGCGTGGGTCGCTGCGTTGTCGTCGAGGAACACGACGGGATTGCGCCCCCAGGCGGCATTCGCCATCATCTCGCGTACGAGCAACTGGCCGCGCGCGCCGGCCCCGTAGATGGCGACACGCGTTTTGTGCGGGCTGCTGCGCGCCGCGATCCGGCCGATCATCCGGAACGACAGCCGCGTCGCGAAGATGGCGGTCGTGAGCAGCACGGCATCGATCAGGAACACGCCGCGCGAGAAGCGCTCGAACTTGAACAGGTACGTCACGGCCAGCACGGACAGCACCGATCCCGCCGCCACGCCGCGCAGCACGGTCGAGACATCGTGCAGCCCGAACGTCGTCCACATCCTCGAATACAGCCCCGACACGTAGAGCGCCGCGAGCTGGCACCCGAGGATCGCGGGCAGCGACATTGCGAACCCTGGCAGGAACGTCGCCAGCGCCTCGCCTTCGAACCGGATGCGGTACGCCGCGTAGTAGGAGGTCGCAATCAGCACGAGGTCCAGCAGCACCTCGCCGGCGTGCCACCGGAACGTCAGGTCCGCGAGGAGCGGGGCGAACGGGGCCGAC
>JANPJN010000474.1:0-2213 GCA_031425515.1 Acidobacteriota bacterium
GTGTAGGACGGCTTGCGCGTGACCGACATCTGCCAGTTGTAGAACCGGTATTCATCCCAGTTCGGCGCGACAAACAGCCCCAGCGCCAGAATCCCCCCCCCAATCAACCCCCCCACCACCCAAGGGGGACACTCATCTTTACGGTAAGTTGTTGACCGCATTGACCCGATCGAGAAAACGCCCAGGATCGCGAGAAGGGCGTCCAGCCCCAGGATGGCCACGAAGAACGCCGCTGACGCCTTGGTAAAAAACGCCAGCAGCGCGGCGGCGGCAGCGCCGAGTCCCCACCGGGGAGCGGTCTGCGCCCGCGCGTAGCAGTACCACGCCGCCACCATGAAGGCCACCATCGGCCCCTCCATCAGCGCCGCCCGGTTCCACATCACATACACGTAGTGCGTACCCAGCAATCCGGCGGCGATGAGCCCCGCCCGTCGTCCGCCGACCCGCGCCACGCCCAGGGCCAGCAGCCATACCGACGCCAGGCCACAGAGCTCCGACACCAGCCGCGCCTGCCTGACGCCTACGCCCAGGAGCCGAAACGACGCGTACTCCAGCCCCGTGAACACCGGCGCGATATACATCGGGTTCCAGGCGTCCGCCGTCCACGCCCCGAAGAGCGCCCTGTTGCGCGCGTTGTGCACCCACGCCCCTTCGTCGTGCCACACGACGCCGACGGTTGTCGTCCAGGGGGGATCAGCGGCCGGGAAGGCCAGGCGCAGGGCGGCGGCGAGCAGCAGGACCAGCGCAAGGCCGATCCGGAACGTGCGCGGAGACAGATCCTGGGACGGCGGCGTCATGGGCGATCCTGCCGCCTGACCCAGACGTCGAAGCCCGCGGGCCCGTCCAACGGCTCGTACGACGCACGCAGCCAGCCGGCCAGCGGGAGGTTCCCCATGAAGAAGTGCGCCGAGTCGTCCACGTCGGGAAACCAGTCGCGCTGCTGAAGGGCGACGATGGCGGGGGGATGGCGGCGAAGATCCTCGAGCAGCCCGCTGACGCCGTAGCCCGGTCGATCCTGATTGAAGCCGACGATCACCGGCCGGCTCCAGAAGAAGCGGGACGCGCTGGCGCGGTCCGCCTCTACGTAAGCGCCGGAGGAGAAGCCGAAGACAAAGACCCGTTCGTTCGGTGTCGATCTGGCCTTCAGTACGGCGGCCAGCTCCGACATCGCCAGTGCGGAGTACTTCCGCGTCGTCCGATCCCCATAGCGCGCGAGGTGGTCCGCGGGGGTGACCTGCCCGGCCATGTAGCGGGCGTCGCGCCACGTGTTGTCGACCAGTTTGACGAAGTCGTTGACGCGCCAGACCCCGACAGCCACGAGCACCACGGCCGCCAGGTTGACGAGGCGCCACCGGGTCCAGAGAAGCGACGCTGCCCATGCCCCCGCCAGCGCCAGCGCGGGAGCGGCCTGGACGAAGTACTGGGGAAGGTCACGGCTTCCGTTGATGGCGATCGAGAGACAGGCGGCTGCCACCCAGGCGACCGGCATCAGCCGGTCACGGGTACGGGCCGCGGCCACGAGCAGCACCGCGCAGCCTCCGCATCCGAGGAGCCACAGTGCGTCCACGCGCGCGTGACGGACGGGAAAGGTGACCAGGTAGGAGACCGCGTGGAGCGGCCCTGCGTAGGTCTCGCCCGAGTAGCGCAGGTTGTACGCGATGGTGGCGTCGTAGAGCGCGCGAAGCGCCCCGCCGGCTGCGAACCAGGCGACCATCACGGCGAGCGGGAGGATGAACCCGGCGGCGAGCGCGAGGGCCGCCGACCGCGTCAGGCGTTTCCAGAGCAACAGCGTGACGAGCGCTGCCGCGCCGTAGACCGCGGCGTTGTACTTGAACGCGAAGGCCACACCAACGAGCGCTCCCGCGGCCGCGAAGCGCCAGGCGGTGGGCTTGCGGCGAGTGCCCGCCAGCAGCACGAAGGCGGCGGCGTCAGCGTTCGCGCGCAGTGCGAAACCTTCATCGCGGTCGCCATCACCGCCGCCTTCGTGTTGCTGGCGGGCACTCGCCGCAAGCCCGCCGCCTGGCGCTTCGCGGCCGCGGGAGCGCTCGTCGGGGTGGCCTTTGCCTTCAAGTACAACGCCGCGGTCTACGGCGGGGCAGCGCTCGTCACGCTGGTGCTCTGGAAACGCCTGACGCGGTCGGCGGCCCTCGCGCTCGCCGCCGGGTTCATCCTCCCGCTCGCCGTGATGGTCGCCTGGTTCGCAGCCGGCGGGG
>JANPJN010000475.1:0-3113 GCA_031425515.1 Acidobacteriota bacterium
CCGCCGCGCATGGCGGTCTGGCGGAGCGGCTGGTCCACCATCATGAAGTCCATGAACTCGGGCACGCCGGCGTCCGTGGCGCTGCCGGAGCGCTCGTCCTTCGGGATGAGGAGATCGACCAGCACGCGCACCGTCTGGTACTCGTGGGCCGTGAAGAACTTCGGCTTGAAGGCGGCCGCTCCCGCCTTTGTGGCGGCGCGCGCGGCCTGTACGTGCTGCTGCGCCTGCTGCGCTTCGGCATCGGTCCAGGCAAATCCCGCGGCCACGGGGGCCGACGAGATCAGTTTCAGGAGTGTCCGGCGATTCATCGTGCTCATGTCAGGGTGTGCTCGGAGGCCTCAAATCAGTCCGGCCTTGCGCTGGTCCGCGATGTATTCGGAGGTCCGCATCGCCAGGGCGAGGATGGTCCAGGTGCAATTCTTGTCGGGCTGCGTCACGAACGGCCCGCCGTCGGCAACGAACAGATTCTTCACGTCGTGCGCCTGGCAGTGGCTGTTCAGCACCGACGTGGAAGGGTCGTTGCCCATGCGCGTGACGCCCAGCTCGTGGATGATCCGCCCGCCGGCTTCGATGCCGTAGCCCTGCTCGCGCGTGGGCATGTCGGTCATCGGCGTGCCCCCCATCTGCTGGATGATCGCGCGGAAGGTCTCCTGCATGTGCTTCGCCTGGTTGATCTCGTAATCGCTCCATTTGAAGTGGAAGCGCGGCACCGGTATGCCCCACTTGTCCACGACTCCCGGATCGATCTCCATGTAGCTGTCCTTGTTGGGGATCATCTCGCCGCGCCCGGCGAAGCCGACAGTGGCGCCGTAGAGGCGGCGGTAGTCGTTCTTGAGCTGCTTGCCGTAGCCTCCGAACGACATCGGACGGCCGGAAGCCTCGACGCCGGTGAACTGGTGCACGCCGCCGCCAAAGCCCGCCGAAGGCATCCGGCGTCCGCCGCCGATCTCGATGTGATAGCCGCGCGGGAAGTCGAGCTTCTTGTTGTCGAGCCACCAGGGCATGAACAGGTGCATGCCGCCGGTGCCGTCTTCGTTGTGCGGCGTGCCGTCCATCAGCTTCGGGATGAAGCCGCGGACGCTGAGGCCCGTCGAGTCCGTCAGGTACCGGCCGACCACGCCGCTCGAGTTCGCCAGCCCCTGCGGGAACTTCGCCGACGTCGAGTTGAGCAGGATGCGCGCCGACTCGCACGCGCTCGCGGCGAGCACGACGACGCGCGCGCGGACGTGATTGTCGCGCGAGGTTTTCTTGTCGATGTAGGTGACCCCGCTCGCGAGTCCGGCCTGATCGACCGTCACTTCGCGGGCCATCGCGTCCGTGATGATCGTCAGCCGCCCGGTTTTGACCGCGGGAGGCAGCAGCACCGAGGGGGACGAAAAGTTCGAGTGCGTCCGGCAGCCGCGGCCGCACTGGCCGCAGTAGTGGCAGGCCGGGCGGCCGTTGAGCGGCTGCGTAAGAATGGAGAGCCGCGACGGGATCACCGGGATATTGAGCTTCTCCGACGCCTGCTTGATCATCAGTTCATAGCAGCGCGGCCTGGGCGGCGGCATGAAGATGCCGTCAGGCTCGTTCGGGAGGTTCTCCATCGATCCGAAGATGCCGATCAGCCGATCGACCTTGTCGTAATACGGCTTCACATCGTCGTACGTGATCGGCCAGTCGTCGCCGAGGCCGTCGAGCGTGCGGCGCTGGAAGTCGTAGGGGCCGAAGCGCAGCGAGATCCGCCCCCAGTGGTTGGTGCGGCCGCCGATCATGCGCGAGCGGAACCAGTCCCACTGGTTGCCCGGCGCGCTGGTGTAGGGTTCCCCTTCGAGGGTCCAGCCGCCCAGGGCCGCGTCGAACTCGCCGAAGTGGCGCTCGGGGATCGCCCCCCCGCGGCGCGGCGTGTCGTAGGGCCAGGCGAACATGAACGAGTCGGCGACCGGGTCCCACATGGGTCCGGCTTCGAGCATGACCACGCTCGCACCCGCTTCAGTCAGGACCTTGGCCGCCATGCCGCCGCCGGCGCCCGATCCGATGACGCACACATCGTAGACACGCCTGTTCTGGATAATCTGCATAGACGCCCGTCGGCGATTGTAGCCGAAATGCCAGGGCCGATCCGCCACTTATCGGCCACTTGCCGTGTGGGATCAACGACTTAGCCTAAAGATGAGTGTCCCCCTCGCTTGAAGTGGAGGGGGCCGCCGTAATAGCATCGCGGGAATGATCATCATGACCACTCGATCCCTCGTCGTCGGGGCGGCCGTCGCGGCCGTGCTGACGGTCGCATCACTCCCCTCCGCGGAGGCCCAGAGCAACCCGTACGTCGGGCGCTGGAACATCACCCCCGCGGCGCCGGCCACCGGCGTCTACTGGCTCGAAGTGAAAGAAGCCGGCGGACAGCTCTCCGGCATGTTCCTCAACCGCGGCGGCAGCCCGGTCAAGCTCCCGACCATCAAAGTCGAGAACGGCGAACTGGTCTGGCAGACCGCTCCGCCCGCAAACGGCGTCGCGCCCGAGTTCCGCGCGAAGGCCGCGGGCGACAAGCTGACCGGCTCGGTCAAGATGGCCGACCGCACGGTGAGCTTCACGGGCGCACGCCCGCCGAAGTGGGGCCCCGCCGACGCCAACGCCACGCACACGCTCGGAACACCGGTCGAGCTCTTCAACGGCAAATCCATGGACACCTGGGACGTCCAGGACAAGGCCAAACCGATGGGCTGGTCCATCGTGGACGGCACGATGACGAACGTGCCGCACGCCAACAACCTGATCTCGAAGCAGAAGTTCCAGGACTACAAGATCCACGCGGAATACAAGCTCGAGACCAACAGCAACAGCGGCATCTACATGCGCGGCCGCTACGAGCTCCAGGTCCTGGACGATTACGGCAAAGCCCAAGACAACCACAGCCACATGTCGGTCTACGCCTGGCACAAGCCACTCGTCAACGCGAGCAAGCCGGTCGGCGAATGGCAGACGATGGAGGCGACCGTGGTGGGCAACCGCGTCACGGTGATCCTGAACGGCCAGAAGGTGCAGGACAACGCGGTCCTCGACGCCGTCACCGGCGGCGCCCTCGACGCGAACGAGTCCGAGCCCGGCCCGATCATGATCCAGGGCGATCACGA
>JANPJN010000476.1:0-4266 GCA_031425515.1 Acidobacteriota bacterium
TTTGACACAGATGGGAACTCGAAGCTGGAAGCTGGGAATCTGGAAGCTGGTAGCTGGAAACTCGTAGCTGGAAGCTGGTAACTGGAAGCTGAATCGATGATGACAACTCCGACCGACGTAATCGCGCTCGAACAGGACCACATCCTGCAGGTGTACCGACGGACCCCGGTGGTCTTCGAACGCGGGCGTGGCTGCCGGCTGTTCGACGCTGACGGGCGCGCGTACCTGGACCTGATCTCGGGCGTCGGCGTCGCCGCGCTCGGGCACGCGCACCCGCGCCTCGCGGCCGCGCTCGCGGCCCAGGCGCTGGAGCTGCTGCACACGTCGAACCTGTTCTTCCATCCGCTCCAGGGAGCACTGGCCGATCGGCTGGCCTCCCTCTCCGGTCTGCCGCGGGCGTTCTTCTGCAACAGCGGCGCGGAAGCGGTGGAGGCCAGCCTCAAGTTCGCGCGCCGCTACTGGCACGCCCAGGGCGCCACCTCGCGCACGCAGTTCGTCGCGCTCGAACGCTCATTCCACGGTCGCACCATGGGCGCGCTGTCGGTCACCTGGGACGACCACTACCGCGCGCCGTTCGCGCCCCTCATCCCGGGCGTGACGTTCGTGCCCGCCGACGACCCGGACGCCCTGCGCGCCGCCGTCACGGAACACACGGCGGCCGTGATCGTGGAGCCGATCCAGGGTGAAGGGGGTGTGCGCCCGCTCACCGTACGCATGGCGACCGCCGTGTCGGACGTCTGCCGGCACACCGGCACGCTCCTCATCGCCGACGAGATCCAGTGCGGCCTCGGACGCACCGGGCAGGCGTTCTACTCGACCACGCTCGGCCTCGAGCCCGACATCATGGCGATCGGCAAATCGCTTGGCGCCGGCGTCCCGATCGCGGCCGCACTCTTCACGGACCGCGTCGCCAGGGCCGCCGCATTCGGCGATCACGGCAGCACATACGGCGGCAACCTCCTGGCCTGCCGCGGCGCGCTGGTCTTTCTCGAAGAGCTCACGGATCACGGGCTGATGGCGCACGTCGCCAAAGTCGGCGTCCATCTGGAAGCCGGGCTGCGGGATCTCGCAGCCCGCCATAGCTGCATTCGCGAGATTCGCGGCAGGGGCCTCATGTGGGGGCTCGACCTCGATCGCCCGGCGGCGCCCATCCTCGAGGCCGCGCTGGCCGAGGGGCTGCTCGTGAACCGGACGGCCGAAACGGTCATCCGGCTGCTGCCGCCCTACATCATCACCACCGCGGAGATCGACGAAGCACTTGGACGGCTGGACGCCGCGCTGCACGCGGCATTCGGGGGACCACGGATATGACGACGGACGTGACATTCAGGCAGGGAACGCTGGGAGACGCCTCGGCGGTCCACCAGTTGATCGTGGACAACCTCGAGAACGGCCATCTGCTGCCGCGCACGATCGACGAGATCGTCGAGCACGCGCCGCGCTTCATCGTGGCCGAGCGCGACGGCGCCGTGATCGCGTGCGCCGAGCTCGCGCCCCTCAGCGCCTCGGTCGCGGAAGTCCGCTCGCTCGTCGTGGACGAGCGCGTCCGCGGCAATCAGATCGGTCCGCGGCTGGTTACCGAGCTCGCCGCGGCCGGCGCGGCGCGCGGGTTCGCCACGCTCTGCGCCTTCACCCACGAGCCTTCGCACTTCGTGAAGCTCGGGTTCACGATCGTCCCGCACATGTGGGTGCCGGAGAAGATCGCCCACGACTGCACCGCGTGCCCGCTCTTCCGGCGCTGCGGCCAGTACGCCGTCACGCTGCCGCTGCGCGCCGGGGTCCACGTGCGCCCCGCGCAGCCCGCGGCGGTCATCTACGGCGGACGCACGGTCGGCGCGAGGCGCCCCAACGTCGAGCGCCTGCAGCTCCACTCCTCCGGCGCGCTTGCGCCACTGGAGGAGGACACGCACGCGGTGCCCGCGTGAGCCGGGCCCGCACCATCAGCGGCGGCATCACCGCGGCGCGGGGCTTCCGCGCCGCCGGGGTCGCCTGCGGCATCAAAGCCAAAGGCGGCCTCGATCTCGCGCTCATCGTCTCCGACACCCCCGCCACGGCCGCCGCGGTCTTCACGACGAACAAGGCCGTGGCCGCCCCGGTCGTCGTCTCGCGACGGCAGATGGACGGCTCCGCCCGCATCACGGCCATCGTCGTCAACAGCGGCTGCGCCAACGCGTGTACCGGGCGTGACGGCCTGGACCACGCGGAGCAGATGACGCGGCTGGCCGCGGACGCGACCGGGGCCGACCCCGCGGCAGTGCTCGTGGCCTCGACCGGCGTCATCGGGGTCAAGCTCGACATGGCAGTGGTCGAGCGCGGCATCAAAGCGGCCGCGGCGTCGCTCGCCGTGTCCGGGGGCGGCGATGCCGCCCGCGCCATCATGACGACCGACCCGTTCCCCAAGGAGGCGGCGTCCGAAGTGCAGGCGGCCGGCGGCGCGTTCCGGATCGGCGGCATCGCGAAGGGCTCCGGCATGATCGAGCCGAACATGGCCACCATGCTCGGCTTCGTCACGACCGATGCGGCCGTGGAGCCGGCGCTGCTCCAGCGCGCGCTGAAGGCGGCGGTGGATCAGACCTTCAACGCGATCACCGTGGACGGCGAGTGCTCGACCAACGACTGCGTGTTCGTCCTGGCGAACGGGGCCAGCCAGGTGCGCCTTGCCGAGGACGAATACGACACGCTGGTCGAGGCGATGGTCGCGGTCTGCCGTCCTCTGGCCATCGGCATCGTCCGGGGCGGCGAAGGGGCGACCAAGCTGATTACGGTGGAAGTGACGGGCGGGGCGTCGGACCAGGACGCCGGGCTGGCCGCGAGAGCGATCGCCAACTCGCTCCTCGTGAAGACCGCAATCCACGGCGGGGACCCCAACTGGGGGCGGCTCGTGGCGGTGGCCGGCCGATCGGGCGCCGTGTTCGAGCTGGACCGCGCGGCCGTGCGACTCGGGTCCGTGGAGCTCTTCAGCGCCGGCGCGCCGCACGACGAACGGGCGGGCGAGGCGGCCGAGTACCTGAAAGGCCGCGACATTCTCGTCGAGGTGGACCTCGGGACCGGCGGCACGGGCCGGGCCGTCATGTGGACGTGCGATCTGTCGGCCGACTACGTCCGCATCAACGCCGAATACCGCACCTGATGCCGCCCTCTTTTCCGGCGCGGTTTCTCTCGATTGCCGATCTCGATCGGAGTGCGCTCGTGGCGTGCCTCGACCTCGCGGCGTCGATGAAGGCCGCGCGCTCGGCGAAACAGCCGCACGACCGTCCGCTCGAGGGGCTCCACGTGGCCCTGCTCTTCGAGAAGCCGTCGCTGCGCACGCGGTCCACCTTCGAGATTGCCGTCCACGAGCTCGGCGGGCATGTGATCGAGCCCCCGCAGGATGTCGCGCTCGGCGGGCGCGAGACCATCGAGGACGTCGCGCGCAACCTCGAGAGATGGGTGGCGGCCGCCGTGGTCCGCACGTACGCGCAGGCGCGCATCATGGAGTTTGCCGACGCGGCCCCGCGGCTGCGCGTGGTGAATGCGCTCACCAACGAGGAACATCCCTGCCAGGCGCTCGCCGACTGTCTCACGCTCGTCGAGCGCTGGGGCAGCCTCGAAGGGCGCACGCTGGCGTTCGTCGGCGACGGCAACAACGTCGCGACGTCGCTGGCGCAGGCCGGTGTCATGCTCGGCGCGCGGGTGCGCGTGATCTCGCCGGCAGGCTTCGAGCTGCCTCAGCGCGTGCGCGACAGCATCACGCGGCTGGCGGCATCGGGGGGCGCGCTCGAGGTAGCCTCCGATCCCGCGCAGGGCGTCCGAGGCGCCGACGCCGTCTACACCGACGTGTGGACGTCGATGGGACAGGAGAGCGAGGCGACCGCCCGCGATGCGGTGTTCCAGCCCTACCAGGTCAACGGCGCGCTCATGGCTCGCGCCGAACCTGGCGCGCTCTTCATGCACTGTCTGCCGGCGCACCGCGGCGAGGAGGTCACCGACGAGGTGATCGACTCCCCCGCGTCGGTCGTCTTCGACCAGGCCGAGAATCGGCTCCACGTGCAGAAAGCGCTCCTCGCCCTGCTGACCCGCCGATAACGTCACTCCTCCCGCAGAGCGGCCGTATGGTAGGCTGCGCCGTCCGGAGGGCCATGCGCGAGATCGTCATCCCCAGATTCGGGCCGCCCGATGTCTTCCAGGTGCGGGAGCGTCCCGACCCCGTCCCGGCCGAGGGGGAGATCCGCGTCCGCGTCCGCGCCGCTGGCGTCAACTTCGCCGACGTGCTCGCGCGGCTGGGTC
>JANPJN010000477.1:0-9071 GCA_031425515.1 Acidobacteriota bacterium
TCCGGAGCCTCGGTCACCTCAGCGGCGGGTGAATAGATCCGCACCGCGAATGCCACTTTTTCACCCGGGTTGCCTCTGAACTTGACGTTCAGCCACCCATGCCGGAGCGGCTGGGGCAGGCTGTCGAAGACCAGCGCGTCGAAAATCCCGATCATGCCGAGACGATGGTGGGCGTCGCGGAACGCGTGGGTGCAGAGGATTGCCCAGTCGCACTCGGCCATACCGCTAGAATAACGCGCGCGGCCGGGCTTGCGTCTGCGGGACCGGGTCCATAAGCTGGAACGATGGGTATCGCGGAATGGATGCGCATCCTGGACACAGTGGGCGGGCTCGCGCAGATGACCGGCAAGCTTCGGACCCGTCCGGCCGATACGGGGATCGCCCCGTCCGCCGCCGGCGGTGAAGCCGGGGGGATCGAAGCCCGTCTCGCGGGTGTCGTCGTCGCGGCGCTGCGGGAGGCGTTCGACCGGGACCGCGCGCGGATGGATCTCGAGCGGTCGCAGATAGACGCCGAACGCAAGCGCGCGGACGAACTGCTCGCCATCGAACTTCGGCGTCAGGCGGCGGAGCGAGCGATCGCGCAGCTGAAGCTCATCGCCGTCGTGGCGGTGGCGGCATGGATGCTGTCGGCCGTCCTGGCCGCGTGGCTTCCGGGTATGCGTGCCGGCGTTCCGCGATCGCTCCTGGGGGTCGGCTGGCTGCTGGCGTTTGCCGCGCTGGGTTCGGCGTTCGCCGGTGGGCAGCAGGTGTCTGTCGCCGGAGGCGCCGGAGCGCCGGATGTGCCGGCGCGTGGGCCCGCGGCGCTGGCGCCGTGGCTGTTGCTTGCCGCCCTTGGCGCGATTGCAGCGAGTCTGCTGACCGCGTTGTAACACGAACGCTGACACAGAGTGTCGACACACATGATCACGGTTTACGGCGCCGACTGGTGCGAAGACACGCAGCGCGCGCTCAGGCATCTCCGGCGGCTCGGGCTGCGTCATCGCTACCTGAACGTCGATGAAGATCTCGACGCGCTCGGCGCCGCCATGGCGCTCAATGACGGCCAGCGGCGGACCCCCACCATCGATCTCGGCGTCGGAGGTCCGCTGCTCGTCGAGCCGCCGAACGACGTGCTGACCGAGGCGCTCGTGGAGCTCGAGATGCTGACGCAGGAGCACGTGAAGGAGAGACTCCGTGTCCAGAACGTCGGCGACCTCGAACGCGTGGTCCGCGCCGGTGCGGGAGCGGCCCTCCTGATCGCGGGCTATGCCGCGCGCGGGGGCGCACGGTGGCCGTTGCGGATCGGCGGCTCGCTGCTCACGCTGTCGGGCCTGCTCGGATGGTGTCCGGGCTTCCACCGGGCCGGCGTCACATCACTTGACGGTCCGGCCGACAGGCCGAAGGAAGCGGAGCGCGGCACGTGGCTCGCGACGGAGGCCTCGTGAGCAAGGCGAGCGAGCTCTTCACGGCGCTCGCCGAGGCGCGCCATCCGGATCCCTTCTCCGTTCTCGGCCCGCACGTGGATGGCAGCGACGTGGTCGTTCGCGCCTGCATCCCGACGGCGGAGCGGGTCACCGTCCAGCGTTCCGGCGCCGCGAGCGTGGCGATGAAGCGGGGCCACGCGGCGGGCATTTTCGAGGCCCGCCTCCCGGGTCTCACGGAAGCGCCCGACTACCGCCTGGAGGTCACGTACGGCGGCGGCGCGACGGCACTCCTCGACGACCCGTACCGCTACAGCCCGGTGCTGACCGACTTCGACCTCTACCTGTTCGGCGAAGGCAACCACACCAGGATTTACGACAAGCTGGGGGCCCACGTCATGACCGTGGGACGGACCGAGGGGGTCCATTTCGCCGTCTGGGCGCCCAACGCGCGGCGCGTCAGCGTCGTCGCCGACTTCAACGCGTGGGACGGACGCCGCCACCCGATGCGGAAGATGGGCCTGGGCGTCTGGGAGATCTTCATTCCCGGCGTCGGCGTCGGGCAGAAGTACAAGTTCGAGCTCCTCACGGCCCACGGCGAGATCCTGCTGAAGACCGACCCGTTCGGCTTCGCGTTCGAACAGCCGCCTCTCAACGCCTCCATCGTCGTGCGGCCCGACTACGAGTGGCGCGACGGGGCCTGGATGGAGTCGCGCGCCGGCCAGAAGTCCTGGTTCGACAAGCCGCTCGCTGTCTACGAAGTGCATCTCGGGTCGTGGGCGCGCGTGCCGGAAGACGAGGACCGCTACCTCTCCTACGCAGAGCTCGCGGCGCGGCTCATTCCGTACGTGAAGGAGATGGGCTACACGCACATCGAGCTGCTGCCTGTGATGGAGCATCCGTTCTCGGGCTCCTGGGGCTATCAGGTGACCGGGTTTTTCGCACCCACCAGCCGGTTCGGAACGCCGGCGGAGTTCAAGGCGTTCGTGGACGCGTGCCATCAGCACGGCCTCGGCGTGATCCTCGACTGGGTGCCCGGCCATTTTCCGAAGGACGCCCACGGCCTGGCGTCGTTCGACGGCACGGCGCTCTACGAACATGCCGACCCCCGCCAGGGGGAACACCGCGAGTGGGGGACGCTCATCTTCAATTACGGCCGCAACGAGGTCCGTAACTTCCTGCTCGCCAACGCGCTGTTCTGGCTGAGCGAGTACCACATCGACGGCCTTCGCGTGGATGCGGTCGCCTCGATGCTGTACCTCGACTACTCGCGCAACGACGGCGAATGGATCCCCAACCGGTTCGGCGGGCGCGAGAACATCGAGGCCATCGAGTTCGTGCGGCAGCTGAACACGCTGACGCACGGCCAGCACCCGGGGTCGATCACCGTGGCGGAGGAATCCACGGCCTGGCCGTCGGTCAGCCGTCCGACGCACCTTGGCGGGCTCGGTTTCACCTACAAGTGGAACATGGGCTGGATGAACGACATCCTCGAGTACGTCCAGAAGGATCCCGTCCACCGGCGCTGGGACCACCACCACCTGACGTTCTCGCTCATCTACGCCTTCACCGAGAATTTCGTGCTGCCCTTCTCGCACGACGAGGTCGTGCACGGCAAGGGATCGATGTTCGACAAGATTCCCGGCGACGCGTGGCAGAAGGCCGCCACGCTACGCGCGCTCTACGGCTTCATGTACGCGCATCCCGGGAAGAAGCTCATGTTCATGGGCTGCGAGTTCGGACAGGGGCGCGAGTGGCACTACGACCACAGCCTCGACTGGCATCTGCTCGACAGTCCGCTGCACGCCGGGCTGCGCCGGTTCGTGAAGGATCTCAACCGGGTCTACGCGTCCGAGCCCGCGCTCCACGAGGTGGACTTCGAGCCGGCCGGCTTCCAGTGGATCGACTGCAACGACAGCGACAACAGCGTCGTGTCGTTCATCCGCCGGGCCCGCGACAGCAGGAACTTCGTCACCGCCATCGTCAACTTCACGCCAGTGCCGCGCGACGGCTATCGCATCGGCGTGCCGCGCGGCGGCGGTTACGAGGAGCTCGTCAACAGCGACAGCGAGCTGTACGGCGGCAGCAACCTCGGCAACAGCGGGATCGTCACCACGGAGCCGATCCAGGCACACGGCCATGCGCAGTCGCTGCGCCTGAATCTCCCGCCGCTCGGCATGCTGCTGCTGAAACCCCGGGCGTAGGACGGGCGCGGTCCCCCCTGCCAGGTGCAGAAAGACCGCGGCACGGCCGGAAATCAAGGTACAGTTGAGGTTTGCGCGTGAGCGCTCAGGAGGCGGAAATGTCGGCAAAGAACGGGGACAAGTCGCGGCACCAGATCAACCGGAAGCGGGCGGTGCTTCGGCGCGCCAAGATTCGCGACCTGGTCAAGTCCGCGAAAGCGGCGCCGGCACCGGACAAGCCCGCCGCGGATTCGAAGTAGCGCCTCGCCGTCAGGCATGCACACCGGGCGCTTCGTGCCCGGTGCGCGCCACATACTCCACGTACGACCCGGGATAGGCGTGCGGCTTCGCATCCGTCCCGCTTTCCCCGCCCAGCTCCAGCACCCGATTGCTCAGGCCGCGCAGGAACGTCCGATCGTGCGACACGAACAGCATCGTCCCCTCGTACTTCGACAGGGCGCCGATCAGCATCTCCTTCGTGGCCATGTCGAGATGGTTGGTCGGCTCGTCGAGCACGAGGAAGTTCGGCGGGTCGAGGAGCATGCGCGCCATCACCAGCCGCGTTTTCTCCCCGCCCGACAGCGATCGAATCCGCTTCTCCACATCGTCGCCTGAGAACTGGAACGCGCCGAGCAGGCCACGCAGCGCGCCGACGGACTCCTTGGGGAAGTCCTTCTCCATCTGTTCCCACACCGTGAGATCGGGGCTGAGCACGTCGAGCGCCTGCTGGGCGAAATACCCCATCTTCAGACTCGCGCCCAGGCGGACCTCGCCGGAGTCGGGCGCCAGTACGCCTGCAATCATCCGGAGCAGCGTCGTCTTGCCGGCGCCGTTGCGCCCCATCACGCACCAGCGCTCGCCCCGGCGGATCGTCAGCGACAATCCGTCGTAGATCACCCGGTGCCCGTAGGCCTTGCGCAGGTCCTCCATCACCGCCACCTGATCGCCGGATCGCGGCGGCTGGCGGAAGTCGAACTCCACGACCCTTCGCTTCCGCGGCGGCTCGACTTTCTCGATCTTCTCGAGCGCCTTCACCCGGCTCTGGACCTGCCCGGCCTTGGCCGCATTGGCGGCAAAGCGGTCGATGAAGCGCTGCTCCTTGGCGAGCATCGCCTGCTGCCGCGCGTAGGCGGCCTCCTTGTTCGTCTCGCGGATGGCACGCTCGCGCTCGTAGAAGTCGTAGTTGCCCGAATACGCCGTAATCTCCCCGCCGTCGATCTCCGCGATGCGCGTGACGATGCGGTTCATGAACTCGCGGTCGTGGGACGTCATCAGCAGGGCGCCGGGGAGGGAGGTGAGGAACTCTTCGAGCCAGATGATCGATTCGATGTCGAGGTGGTTGGTCGGCTCGTCCATCAGCAGCACGTCGGGCCGTCCGAGCAGTACACGGGCCATCGCGACGCGCATCTTCCACCCGCCCGACAGCGCCCCGACGTCGCCGTCGATCCGCTCGTCGTCGAAGCCCAGTCCGAGCAGCACTTCCCGCGCCTGGCTCTCGAGGGCGTAGCCTCCGAGGTGCTCATACTCCTCCTGCACTTCGCCGAACCGGGCGAGCACGCGGTCCATGTCGTCGGCGCGCGCCGGATCCGCCATGGCCTGGTTCAGCTCCTCGAGCTCGTGGTGCAGATCGCCGACCCGTCCGCTCCCCGCGATCGCCTCGTCCAGCACCGAGCGGCCCGTCATCTCCTCTACGTCCTGCCGGAAGTAACCGATTGTCAGCTTCTTCGGCACCGATACCTCGCCGTCGTCGGCCGTCTCTTCTCCGACGATCATGCGGAACAGGGTGGTCTTGCCGGCGCCGTTGGGCCCGACGAGGCCGACTTTCTCCCCGGGGTTGAGCTGGAAGGAGGCGTCCACGAAGAGGAGCTGGCGACCGTACTGTTTACTGATGCGCGAGAAGGAGATCATGGGAAACACCAAGCGTAGCACGCGGGGTCGCTGCTAGACTGGGCCATGGCGTTGTGGAAATGGCTCGGCGGCCGGGACGCGGCTCCTCCGGAGTTCGATACGCTGCAGGCGATCGAGGCGGCCCTGCCGGGCGTCGATCGGGCGCGGCGCCGCTACGTCGCGTGCTTCGCGTACATCCTCGCCAGGGGCGCGCGGGCGGATCACGACGTGACCGACGCGGAGGCGCGCACGATGGAGCGGCTGCTCTGCGCGCACGCGGGCATTCCCGGGGAGCAGGGCGCTGATGCGATGCGGCTCGCGACGGCGCAGGGGCGCCGGTCCGGAGGGACGGATGATTTCGTGGTAACGCGGATGTTCGACGGCCTCGCCACGCACGACGAGAAGCTCGCGCTCGTCGATGCCCTGTTCGCCGTTACGGCGGTGGACGCCTCCATCGTGACGGTCGAAGACAACGAGATCCGTCGCATCGCCAACGAGCTCCGCGTCGAGCATGCGGAGTACATCGCGGTCAGGTCGAAGCACCTGCACAACCTGGCGGTGTTGCGCCAGCGGGCACCCGCCGCGGACGGGCGCTGAGCCGTCCGATCCTGACATCGCCACCCATCTTCAGTATGATGCGCAGGTCCAACGGAGAGGATCAGTGAAGCCCAGCGTACGGCGTCTGCTCGATTCAGAAGAGTTCCGCGGGCTCGTGGCCCGGCGGTGGCGGGTATCGATCGTCCTGAGCACCCTGCTGTTCGTCCTGTATTACGGCTACATCATCCTCATCGCGACCAATCCGCACCTGCTCTCGCGGCGCGTCGGCGCCTCGACGACGGTCGGCATCCTCATGGCGGCCGGGGTGATTGCAGGCGCCTGGGTGCTGACGGCGGCCTACGTCGTCTGGGCCAACCGCCACTACGATCCCGAGGTCGCCCGCCTGCGCGCCCGGGTCCACGGGGACTGATTCCATGCAGACCACGCTCGGCAGCCCCACGCTGTCGGCCATCGTGTCGTTCCTCGTCATCGTGGCGCTGACGCTCGCCGTCACGTACTGGGCGGCGCGCCGCACGAAGTCGACGAGCGACTTCTATGCGGCCAACCGATCGGTGAGCCCGCTGCAGAACGGCCTGGCGCTGGCGGGGGACTACATGAGCGCCGCGTCGTTTCTCGGCATCACCGGCCTCGTGGCGCTGCGCGGCTACGACGGCATGATCTACGCGACCGGCTGGCTCGTCGGCTGGCCCGCGCTGATGTTCCTCGTGGCCGAGCCGCTGCGCAATCTCGGCAAGTACACCTTCGCGGATGTCGTCGCCTTCCGGCTGCGCCAGGTGCCCGTCCGCATCGCCGCGGCATTCGGCGGGATCCTGACGCTGCTCTTCTACGTCCTCGCCCAGATGGTCGGCGCCGGCAACCTCATCACGCTCATGTTCGGCATCTCCTACGAATGGGCCGTCATCAGTGTCGGGATGGTCATGCTGGCGTATGTGCTCTTCGGCGGCATGATCGCCACGACGTGGGTGCAGATCATCAAGGCCATCCTGCTGCTGTCGGGCGTGACCCTGCTGACCGCGATGGTGCTTGCGCGCTTTCACTTTTCACCCGGGGAGCTCTATTCGGCCGTCGCGGCACGCTACGGCCAGGCGGCGCTCGAGCCCGGCGGGCTCGTCACCGACCCGGTGGATGCCGTCTCGCTCGGCATCGCGCTGATGTTCGGCCTGCTCGGGCTGCCCCACATCCTCATGCGCTTCTACACCGTACCGGACGCCCGCGCGGCGCGCACCTCGGTGCTCTATGCCACCGGCTTCATCGGCTACTTCTACCTGATCATCCCGATCGTCGGATTCGGCGCGTCGGCCCTGGTCGGACGTGACGTGATCCGGTCCGTGGACTCCGGGGGCAACATGGCGGCGCCGCTGGTCGCCGAACTGCTCGGGGGCACGCCGTTTCTCGGCTTCATCGCGGCGGTGGCGTTCGCCACAATCCTGGCCGTCGTCGCCGGGCTGACGCTCGCGGGCGCCAGCGCGTTGTCGCACGACATCTTCACGCACGCCATCCGAAAGGGTGCGGCGTCAGAGGACGAGCAGATCCGGGTCGCCCGCCTCGCCACCATCGTCTTTGGCGTGCTTGCGGTGATCCTCGGCATCCTCTTCAAGGGTCAGAACGTCGCGTTCATGGTCGGTCTCGCGTTTGCCGTCGCCGCAAGCGCCAACTTTCCGGCGCTGCTGCTGTCGATCGTCTGGCGGCGGTTCAACACGGCCGGCGCAGTCTGGTCGATTGCGACCGGCGCCACGCTCTCGGTCGTCCTGATCGTGCTCAGCCCGACCATCTGGGTGGATCTGCTCCACCACGCCGCGCCGATCTTCCCGCTGCGCAACCCGGCCATCATCTCGATGCCGGCCGGCTTCCTGGCCGGTCTGGTGGCGTCTCTCGTCTCGCGGGAGCCTGAGGCCGAAGCGCGGTTTCACGACGAGAAGCTCCGCACCTATCTCGGCGTCGGAGCGGAGTAGTTCCATCGTGGCGACGCGGCGCGCCGGTTGGTTCGTCGCCGCCGCGGCCGTCGTCTTCACCGGCTGCGGAGGCGGCCCGGTCGCACCGCCACCGCTTGACGCGCCGACCATCACCTGTCCTTCAGATGTCGCAGCCCGCGGGCTGCCGGGTGGAGAAGGGAACGTCACCTACCCGCCGCCGACCGCGACCGGTGGGACGTCACCGCTGGCGGTCACCTGCACGCCCGCCTCCGGATCGCGCTTCGCGTCCGGCGCAACGACCGTGGCCTGCACCGCCACAGACGCCAGAGGCCGTCAGGCGGCGTGCGTCTTCACCGTGACGGTGACGGCGCCGGTCCTCGCCGTCACGCGCTTCATCGCCTTCGGCGACAGCATCACGGAGGGTGAGAACGGCCGCCTCGACGCCCCTCGCGAGCCCTTCATCGACTTTCCCAACGTCTACCCGGTCAGGCTCGAGGAGCGTCTGAACGCCGAGTACCCGGGCCAGGGGATCGTCGTCCTCAATCGCGGCACCAGCGGGTCGCCGGTCGAACGCAGCGTGGAGAAGCTTCCGGCCGTGCTCACGGCGGATCGTGGCGACACGCTTCTGCTCCTCGACGGCTACAACAACCTGCTCGCCGAATGCACGCCCGGGCGTGCGGACTCTCCCGCGTGCAGCCGGAAGATCGCCGACGTCGTCTTGGGCGTCCGCGAGTGTGTGCGGATTGGCCGGGTCGCCGCCTACGGGATTCGATATGTCCTTGTCAGCACGCTGACCCCGCCCGGCCCGTTCGCGGGCGGGCCGCGGGACCGCCGCATCGCCGCCGACGCCATCGTCCGGACGAACGCGGCCCTCTCGGACATGGTGCGCAACGAAGGAGCGATCCTCGTCGACACCTACGCCCGATTCGTGGGGCACGAGGCCGAGTACGTCGATCAGGATGGCCTGCACCTGCGACCCGCCGGCTACCAGGCGCTGGCGGACGCGTTCTTCGAGGCGATCAGGACGCAGCTTCCGGCTACGCCTGGGACTCGGGTGCGAGCGGCGGAGTGGAGGAGCGGACCCCGAGCGGGGGAAGCCGGACGATGAAGGTGGCGCCCGTGCCGGGGCC
>JANPJN010000478.1:0-8734 GCA_031425515.1 Acidobacteriota bacterium
CAAGAAGATGCCCATCTACGCCGTCCGATGGCTGGTGATCGTCGTCGTCATCTACACCGCGGCCACGATGCTGCGTGCGGGGCTGTCCGCGGATGACGGGAGTGTTGCGGACCGGTCGTGACAGGGAACGCGGACGTGGGCCGCGGGAGCGGGGCATCCGGATCGGGAACACGGATGCAGGCCGCAGACGCGTAACACCGATTCCGGATCCAGGACACGGATGTGACGGACTAGCGCGGACGAGCACGGACCCGGAACGCACGCAGACCGCGGTCGGTCGGACGGACGTTCGCGCCGGGCATTCCCCGCATCTGCCGTCCCACCACCAGCGCCCGTCTGGTCTACGGTTGCGACCGCGCGACGCGCGGCGGGAGGGGTTTCGCCCTCGCCCGCAAGCGCGGGTGTGCCCCGCGGCGTTTGCGGATCGAGGTGAACCCGCTCCCGGGCGCCGGCCGAAACGCCGGCGTCGCAACCGTGCCGCTGATGTCATGGCGCCTGCCGCATCCGCGCTGTCCATTCCAGCCAGGTATTGCGGACGCCCGCGGCGCAGAATCTGCCAGGGTTCAGAGACCCAGTGGACTTTCAGCCCGGAATCCGGCTGGGCACTCTCTTGCTGTATCGGCAGGCATGCCGCACGGAGATGTGACCCTCGCTCACCAGACGGTCACCGGAGAGATCCTGAAGGCCTTCTTCGACGTCTATCGCGAACTGGGCTACGGGTTCTCGGAAATCGTGTATCGGCGCGCGCTGGGTATCGTCCTGCGATCCAGCGGGCTCGACGCCGTTGAGGAGTTTCCACTCGAAGTGCGCTTCCGCGGCACGATCGTCGGCAGATTCCATGCCGACATGATCGTCGCCCGCGTCGTCCTGGTCGAAACGAAGGCCAGCGCCACCCTCGAGGACTACGCCCAGGCCCAGACGCTGAACTATCTGAAGGCCGCGGGAGGCGGCGTCGCGATGCTGCTCAATTTCGGCCGCGAGCCCACCTACAAGCGACTGGTGCTCGGGAGTCTCGAGGAATCGCTCCCGAAACTCCGGCACTGATGAAAGCCGCCCAGGCCCTCGTCATGATGGAGACGCGGGCCTGAGAATCCCTGCATGGCGAGGCGGTCCTGTGTCGGAACGTGCGATCCGGCGAGTACGGGGAGGAACACGCGGCCAGCGCCGATGGCAACTCCGAGGCGTGATCTCTCCGCGGCATCAGTGGCGATCCGTGCCGGGCCCCAGCGACCGGTCCGCGTAGGTCCACTCCGTTGGGAGGTGCAGTTCACTCGAGATGAAACGCACCGTCGCTCCATTCTTCCGGCGCGATGTCGGCGATAGTCTGGGTGAAGTCCCAGCGGTGGCCACAAAAGTCCTGAGCATTGTATTGGCGCTCGCCATAGGGATGGTCTTTCGGCTCGGTGAGGATGATGGCTCCATTCTGCCGCGCGCGCTCACAGTGACCCTCAGCATTGTCGATCCGGACCTGAACGATATGTGAGTTGTTCGGCGCGACCTCGCCTTCGGCGATGGTGAAGCAGCCGTCTCCGGCTTTCATCTGGATGCGGTGATTGGCGATGCGCAGGCGGATAGTGAAGCCGAACGCCTTTGAGAGCCAATCAGCTGCTGCGCCGGGGTCGGGGTAAATGAGCACGGGGATCACGCTGCAGGGTGGTACCGAGCGATTGAGTCGCATCTGGGAACTCCAGCAAAGGTATCGCCTTAGCGCACGATCCGCAGGCCGGTGGGCGCGGCGGGGACTCCGCCCAGCCGCTCGATGCGTATGACCGTCCCGCCCGAGTGGTTGACGAGATGGAGCTCGCCGTCCGCATCGACGCCAAACGCGCTGATGTTGCCCACCGGTACGGCGGCGGCCAGTTCGGCGGTGTGATCGAGGCGGGCGCCGGCCGTGGCCTCCCCGGACGCCGGATCGATCGTCAGAGCCACGGACCAGATCCGCCCCGACACGTAGTCCGCGAAGAAATACCGGCCCCGAAAGCCAGACCCCAGCCGCGACCCGCGGTAAACGAAGCCGCCCGTCACCGACTGGCCGCTCGCACGGCCGTATTCGTGCACCGGGTCGATCAACGGCGTGAATGCCGGCGGCAGCGAGGCGACGTGCGCATGCGCCCCTTCCCGGTTGCGCCAGCCGTAGTTGCGTCCGCCACGTCCGGGCGGCTCGTAATCAATCTCCTCCCACTGTCCCTGTCCCACATCACCGATCACGAGCGCGCCCGTCCCGCCGCGCGCCGGGGCATCGAACGTGTACCGCCATGGATTCCTGAGGCCGAAGCTCCAGATCTCCGGCAGCGTGCCGGCTCGTGACACGAAGGGATTCGTCGGCGGCACCTGATACCCGGTGGCATGGCCGTCGGGAACGTTGACGTCGATGCGCAGCATCTTCCCCAGGAACTCGGCCGGGTTCTGCGCCCGATGGCCGGGATCGTCGCCCGAGCCGCCGTCGCCAAGGCCCACGTACAGATAGCCGTCGGGCCCGAACGCGAGATCGCCGCCGTTGTGATTGGCGAATGGCTGGTCGATGACACTCCGGCGCGCGGTGCCCCAGCGCAGATCAAAGCGCGAGGCGGCATCAGCGACGAGCGGGTTCGCCGAGCGCTGGAATCGCGCCACGACGGTGTGTCCCTCGGGGTTCGTGAAGTTGACGAAAAACCGCCGTCCGGCCCCGGTCGGCTCGAAGGCCAGGCCGAGAAGGCCCCGCTCACCGCCGGAGCTGACGGCCGGGCGCAGGTCCAGAAAGTCCGTCCCCAGCAGCACGCCCCCGCTGACGACACGAATCCGGCCGCGCTGTTCGACGACGAACTGCACCACGGGGTTGGCCGGGTCCTGGATGAAGGCCACGGGCTGCGTCACGCCTGCGACCACCGTGCGGGCAGCCGGTGGTGTGTGGGCGCGAGCGAACAGGGGCATCACGGCACACAGGGTAACGACCAGGAGACGCGTGACGAGTTGCACGTTCGGTCGATTCTAGCGCACCCGCGCGGGCTATCATGGGGCGTGCCCCGCCTCCTCCTGATCCTGCTCGCGCTGGCGGCAGCCACGGCCTGCAGCAAGGACTCCCCGCCGGCGGCTCCTGACCCCGGGTCGGGCACCACGACGAATATTTCCGGCCGGGAACGGATCGGCTGGGACCAGCCGGGCGACAGCGTCGAGCAGGTCTCGGGCTACAGCTACGGCATCTACGTCGATGGCGCCCGCAACGACGTCACGGCTGTAGCGTGTGCCCCGGGAAGCGCGAGCCAGCTGTTTGCCTGCAGCGGAAAGGGCCCGGATCTGGCGGTGGGAACGCACACGCTCGAGCTCTCCGCGTCCAGCGAGAGCGGAGAAGGGCCCCGCTCCCCCGCGCTGACGGTCGTCGTGGCGCGCGCCGCTTCAGGCACGGCGCCGTCGGACTGGCCGGTCGGGTCGCAGGACATCTCCGTGGACGGCGAGCCGCTGCGGCTCGAGAAGCTGGTCGAGGGGCTCGACCGGCCGGCCGATGCGGCATTCCTGCCCGATGGACGGCTCCTGATCGCCGAGCGCAGCGGCCGGGTCCGCCTGGTCGAGGGCGGCGTCCTGCAGGCCCGCAACGCCTACGAACCAGCGCCGGAGGGCGACGCGATCCTGTCGCTCGCGGTCGATCCCCTGTTCGAGCGCACGCGGTTCGTCTTCATGATCCATGCGGCGCGCACGGGGTCCGGCGATGTGTTCCGGCTCGCCCGCTACCGCGAGGTCCAGGGCACGCTCGGCGAGCGCGCGATACTCATCGAGATTGAGGCGCCTCCCATCGCCGACGCGTCGGCGGTCCTCCGGGCCGGCCCCGGCAACACGCTGCTCGTGGCAGCCGGCGCCGCCGGTTTTCCGGGCATTCTGCTCCGCCTCAACATGGACGGCACACGGCCGCGGGATCAGGCCGGGACGACGCCGGGGATCGCCCAGGGATTGCAGGCGCCGCGTGGCCTGGCGATCGATCCAGTCTCCGGACTGATCTGGATCGCCGACGAGCAGGGCGGACAGGCCCACCTGACAGGCATCGCCTTCACAGGACGCCCCCTCCAGGCCGTCGTCCGGGCCCGGCATCCCCTCGCCGCGGCGGGATCGATGGCCTTCTATCCGTCAGGCGGCCGCGTATCCCAGTTCGCGCGGACGCTGCTCATGGCGTCACCGTACGGACGACTGGATCGGATCCGCTTGTCCGACGCCGGTCCCGAGCAGGCCCCGGCGGTGGACGCGATCCTCGAGGACCTGCTCGGTCCGCTCCTCATCGTCACCGCGGGCCCCGACGGGGCGATGTATTTCTGCACGGCTGACGCGCTCGGCAGGCTGAGCGCGCCCGAGTAGGCGGCACGGGGCTCCGTGTCTCGCCTCCTCAGCGAGGCGCGGGAGCGGGGCCGGCGGGGTGACCCGCGACGATCCGATCGAGCACATCCAGAATCACCCCGTCGAGCGTCTCCACGGTCCTGGTTTGCATCATCGAGGCGAGGATGGCATCGAGCTCGGGGACATCCCTGTTCGTCACCCTGGAGAGCGAGCCGTCGCGCGGCGCGTAGTGCAGCGCGATGACCGGCGGCCTGGGTGAGGTCTGCAGCCAGCGCGTGAGTTGCCGGCGCGTGTCGACCTCCCAGTTCCCGGGACCGCAGCAGTGCAGCCGCCACGGCGTGATGAGGCGAACGCGATCGAGCAGCCCCGGCGGCGCGAACGGTGTGTCGAGCACGAATGGCGACGCCCATTCCCAGTTCCTGCGCGGCAGGCCGACGATGACGAGCGCGCCTGGCGGCGCCGCGGCCGCCTCCTGCTGGAGCCGAAGTACTCCGGCCTCGGAGATCACGGCCGCCTGGTGCCACGACGTGAGCACCGGTGCGAGTCTGGCGCTGTAGAGGACGACGAGCGCCGCGGCGACGGCGATCGTGGCCCGCCGCAGCGCGCGCACGCGAAGCGCTGCGTGCCCGCGTTCGATAATCATCGCGAGCATGAAGGCCCAGCCCGCGGATGCGAGGTACGCATGGCGTTCCGACTCGTAGCCCGCGAGCGCCGCGGGGGCCACGCCGATGGCAAACCAGATCGGACCGAAGGCCAGGAACACGAGCGCGAACCGGCGGCGCGCGGCCGCGTCCAGCTTCACGACGATCGCGACCAGCACGATCGCCAGGACGAGGGCCATCGCGATATCGGCCGGCGTCAGCGCGGCGAGGTGGCCCGTCATGGTCCGGCGCACGTGACGGCCCATCATCAGGGCCACGCCGGCGATCTCGTGTGACGTCTGAAGGCCGGGCCGCAGGGACTGCCCGAAGATCGCACGCCGCAGGAGGAGGTAGCCGGCGGTGAGTGCGGCGAACGGCACCCAGGCCATGGCCGTCTGGATGAGGGTCCCCCGCTGACGAGGCGTCAGCAGGCACAGGTCGTACACCGCGAGCGTCGCGACCATCGTGATCGTGTTCTGCTTGCTGAAGAGCGCCACGAAGAACAGGGCGAGCCCGGAGACATACCAGTGCCAGCCATGACCCTGGCGCCACCGGGCGTAGGCCAGGAACGCCGCGAGGTAGAAGAAGGCGGGCATCGAGTCCACCCGGCCGGTCACCCACACCACGCTCTCGGCCTGGGCCGGCAGCAGCGCGAACACGACGCCCGCAAACGCCGCGGGCAACGGCGCCAGCGCGATGACGGATCGGGCAATCGCCATCACGAGCAGCGCATTGGCGGCGTGCAGGCCGATGTTGAAGAGATGGTGCAGCTCGGGACGGCCCGGATCCCACTTCCCCGTCAGCTGATAGGTGAGCGCGACGAACGGCCGGATCTCGTCCGGCACATAGCCCCAGATGTCCTCCGTCCACGGCATGGTGAACCACCGCGGGAAGAGGCTGTACGGCCGCCGGATGAAGAGCTGGACGACGCCGAAGTCGTCCTGGAGGAAGTAGTCGCGTACGAGCGGCAGGTAGGGGAGACACGCCGCGGCCACGACCAGCAGCGGCAGCCAGCGCGGCATCGACCGCGTGTGGTCCCGCATGGCGGTCAGGACAACCGGTGCCGGAGAATGGTCGCGATCATCCGGACCCCCGTTCGCAGCGTGCCGCGGAACGTCCCCGTGATCTTCGATTCCCCAACCCGGCTCCGGTAGTTGACCGGCACTTCGATCACGCGCAGGTTCTTCTTGAGGCCGAGGATCACCATTTCGGGCAGGAAGTGCGAGCCGCCGACCGTCATCTCGTCCTGGATGCGTGCGAGCGCGGCGCGATGCGTCAACCGCATGGTGCATCCGCAGTCGCTCAGGGATGGGCCGTCGAAGAGCACCTGGATCATCTTGGCCACGACCAGGTTGCCGACGCGCAGGAACCAGCCCATGTTGGCGTTGGCCCAGATCAACTCCCGGGTCGTCCGCGTGCCGCACACCATCTCGAAATCCTCGGCGTAGGCCAGCAGCTTCAGGATGTCCCGCGCGATGAAGGTCCCGTCGGGCTCCGCCATGATGATCAGATCGCCCTTCGCGTCGCGCAGCCCACGCCGCAGCGCGTATCCATACCCCTGACGCCGCTCCTCAACGAGCGTCGCGCGCGTCAGCCGCGTCTCGGCGGCGGTGCCGTCGCGCGAATTGTTGTCCACCACCACGACCTCGTCCACGACGTCGATCGAAAAGAAGTCGTCGATGGCCCGCTTGATATACGGCGCTTCGTTGTACGCGGGCAGGACGATACTGACGGTGCGGGATCCGTACATGGAGGTCAGGGCCGGCTGGCGATGAGGAGCATCTGCCCCGCACGGGGCTTGAACGGCGACCGGAGGTAGGCCCGCACGATCCATGGCGGCACGCGGGCGCGGACGTCACGCATGGAGTACGGCAGGAACCTGGGCATCGACCGTTCGACCCTGAATCCATGGCTGCGCAGCATGTTCGCAAGCGAAACGTCGGTGAAGACCGAGCGGTGAGTGTAATCGTCGAAGTAGCTGCGATAGGCGTACCGGAAATTCGGCTGGACGATGAAGACGCGTCCGCCCGGCTTCAAGAGGGTGAAGATGCCGGCGACGACATGCGACGCCGTATCGGGCTCGAAGTGCTCCAGGACGTTCGACGCCAGCACGCCATCGAAGCTCCCGGCAGGCAGCGTCGCGAGATCGCGCGACACGTCCAGTACACGCACCTCGACGCCTGGCGCCACAAACCGCCCGACGTCGGGCCACACGTCCACCGCAAGCCGGTAGGGCGCTCGCACGGCGTTGATCCAGTGGCAATGCCCCGCCCCGATCTCCAGCACGCGCGCCTCCGCCGGAATCCAGGGTGAGAGGTATTCGGCGATCGTCTGCCACACCGCCGCTCGCGCGGGATGCTCGGTCAGGTGCACCTCGTGGTACGTCGATGCGGCCGTCATCAGTCGCGCCACGCCGACGGCAGGTTCCTGCGGATCTCGATGGCGTCGAATCGCGGCGTCTCGCGCGGGCCGTGCGTTCGCACCCACGCGGCCATGTCGCGCAGGCCGTCCTCGAGGCTGGTGTGCGGACGATCGCCGAACGTCTGGCGAAGCTCGTCGTGGGACGCATGCGCGTGCGTCGCTTCGAGCCGCGCCGGCAGGTGCTCCACCACCGGATCCACCCCCATCGCGGCGGCGACGGCCCCGGCGAGCTCGATCAGCGAATACGGTCGTTCCGCCCCGATGTTGAAGACCTGATTCCATGCGCCGGGTACGTCGAGGCACGCCGCCATCACCGGCGCCACATCGTCCACATGACTGAACGCGCGGGTCTGCGAGCCGTCCCCGAAGATGGTCATGGGGCGCCCGCGCAGAATCTGGTTCATGAAGATCCCGATCACGTTGCGGTACCGGTCCGCCACGTTCTGCCTCGGCCCGTAGACGTTGTGCGGCCGGAAGATGACGTAGTCCAGGCCGAACATCGCGCGCGAGGCCTCGAGCTCCTGCTCGATCGCGAGCTTCGCGATGCCGTACGAGTCGTCCGGGTGCGGTGGGGTCGCTTCCGACACCGGCGGGGAGGGGTGCGCGCCGTACACCGCAATCGAGGAGGTGAAGACGAAGCCCTTCACCCCGGTATTGACCGCGGCGTTGATCAGATTGACGCTGCCGATGACGTTGTTGGTGTAGTTGAAGCGCTTGATGAAGTGGCTCAGCCCCTCGGCCGCGTACGCCGCCAGATGGAAGACGTAGTCGAATGGCCTGCGGGCGAAGAGGTCGTCCACCAGGGCGGGATCGGTGATCGATCCGCGCTCGAAGACCGCAGCGCGCGGAACGTTGGCGTCGAACCCACCACTGAGATCGTCGAGTACGACGACGTCGTGCCCGGCGGCGATCAGCGCGTCCGCGACGTGCGACCCGATGAAACCGGCTCCCCCTGTTACCAGCACGTGGCTCACGACCCCACACTATACCGCCTGCGCGGAGGCGCGAGCGTGGAAGCGAAGGGCGCGGTCCCGCACCGGCTCAGCGGCCGTGACGGCCTGGCGTCAGTGGGTCAGCGCGTACAGGACGACGTTGATGCCGACGGCGTAGCCACTGGGCGAGAACTCGTAGAAGTAACGCGGGTCCTCCCCCTCGCGCTCCCAGGCGTCCGAGATATCGGTGTCGTGCGTCATCAGCACCATCAGCCGGCCGTTGCGATCGGTGATCCCGCGGATGTCAGGCACGGCCGACTCCTCGCCGCGCTCCGAGGTGGCCCCGCCCATCCGCATCCAGGAATTGATCGACGGAATCTGCGGCAGCCGATCGATGACGAACATCTGGCGGAACAACTGGTGGCTCGGGTCGATCTCGGC
>JANPJN010000479.1:0-6131 GCA_031425515.1 Acidobacteriota bacterium
TGTGGGCAACTCGTGCCGTATCAGCTCGAGCTCGTCGAGCACCTCGACCGACGGTTCTTCCTCCGGCGGCGCGATGGGGGACACCACGCCCCTGTCGGAGGGGAGCCGATCGAACATGAGGTCGCGATCGATGTCCGACAGAGAGACCTGCTGCCACGTCGCCGCGATGGGCTGCGCGATCGGCGGGGAGGACGGGGCCGGTGTGGGTGCGGGTGCGGGCGCCGTCGTACCCGCTTGCGCGTCGGGGATCGCCGCGGAGGCCGGAGGCGATGAGGATCCGCCAGGGGCCGTCACAGGGGGCACCGGCCGCGCCCGGGCGACAGCCGGTCCCGGCGACGTGCCTACCGGATCTGGTGACGCAACCACCGGGGCCGGTGCAGTGCCCACGCCTGCGCCAGGCTGCGCCGCGACACCCGCCGCCGGTGCTGGCGTCGGCGTGCGACCCGCCGTGCGCCTGGTGGGCGCAGCCTCCTGCCCCTGGCGCGCTTCCGCCAGGACGCCGACCGCGATCCACGCGGCGAGGGGAACGGCCATCCATCCCTTGCCCCGGCGCGCCGCGAACCGCTGCTGCGCGTCCCATCGAAAGAGCATGCCCCCGGCCAGACACCCGGCCGCCCCAATCAAGGTCAACGCGATCAGGTCGAATCTCACGCCGCCAACACCGGTGCCGCTGATGGATGCCTGGATCGCCTGCACGGCATACCGTCCAGGGAAGAACGCCGAGAGACGCTGCGCCCAGTCTGGCAGGCTCGCCAGCGGCACCGCCACGCCGCCGATGATCAGCATGGGAAGGAAGATGCACTGCCCGAGCGCCTGCACAGCGGGCACGTTGTCGGCCATGGTCGCCATCACGAGCCCGAGGCCGATGAAGGCGAACGACACGAACGTGAACGCCAGCCAGAGCTCGAGCGGATGGCTCGGCAGCGGCATGCCAAGCGCCAGCGCCAGCGCAATCTGCAGCAGCCCTGCCGTGACGAGGATCACATAGCGCGCCGCGAGCGTGCTGCCGACGATCCCGGCGGTCGAGACGGGCGCCAGCCTGTACCGACGCCACACCCCACGCTCCCGCTCGCTCACGAGCGTCGTCGGCAAACCGAAGCAGGCTCCGCCGAGAATGCCCACCGTCAGCAACTCGCCCATGTGCCGGACCAGGACGACGCTTTCGTGGCGGTAAAGGACGTAGAACGCGAGCAGGAAGATGATCGGGAACAGGTAGCTGTAGAGGAGCGCCATCCGGTTCCGGTAGTGCAACCGGAGGCTCATCGTGGTTTGCTGCAGGAGGGCGTCCATGGTGTGAAGGATCAATCCCGGAGGGCGCTGCCGGTCAGCTCGATGAACACGTCCTCGAGCGTGGCCTTGCGGACCTCGAGGTCGGCGAGCGTCACGCCCCGTGCCTCGATGAGCGCCATCAGCGCGGCGACCGTCCGGCTGACGGTGGCGGTCCGGAAGCGGGCCCTGGCGCCCTCGACGATCAGATCGCCCACGCCGTCGAGCGCGGCGAGATCGGCCCGGTCCAGAGGTGGGACGGTGGCGACCGAGACCGACGGCATCGCGGTGGACTGCGAGACGAGCGCCTGCGGCGTCCCGGTGGCGATGATCCGGCCAGCGTCGATGACGGCGATGCGGTCGCAGAGCTGCTCCGCTTCTTCGATGTAGTGCGTGGTGAGGAGCACGGTGTGCCCATCGTGCTTCATTCGTGCGATCTCGGCGTGCAGCTCGCGGCGTGACTGGGGGTCGAGCCCGGTCGTGGGCTCGTCGAGCACGACCACTTCGGGCCGGCTCACGAAGGCGAGCGCGAGGGCGAGCCGCTGGCGCTGCCCGCCCGAGAGCGCGTCGAACGGGGCGTCCGCCCGCGGTCCGAGGGAGAAGCGGTCCAGCATCTCGTCAGGGCTCGCCCGGTCGGCGTAGAAGGCCCCGAAGAGCCGCAGCGCTTCGCGAGGCGTGATCTTGTCCTGCAGCGCGGTGGTCTGCAGGGCCGCACCCACCTTCTGCCTGACGTCCCGGGGATGGCGGCGGGCGTCGATGCCGCAGACTTCGATCGACCCGGCGTCGGGCTCCCGGAGGCCGATGAGGCACTCCACGGTCGTGGTCTTGCCCGAACCGTTCGGACCCAGCAGCCCGAAGATCTCGCCCCTGTGGATCTCGAAGCTGACCCCCTGAGCCGCGAGCACGTCGCCGTAGCGCTTGTGGAGGTCGGCCAGGATCACTATCGGCCGGGCCGGGTCCATTACCCCTCCCAGCCGTTGATGATCGTCTCCCGCAAATCGAAGCCGAACGCGCGTTCCGTGACCGCGACGATGGGCGGGCCCTGCAGCCGCTTGTAGACCGATCGCCGAGTGCGGCGGAAGGCGTCGTAGACCACGTCGCGGAACGTGTCGGCGGTGTGCTTGTCGTAGACCGTGCGTCCATCGGGCGCCGGCTCGAAGCGATCCGGGTCCAGCTCCCGTCGCTCGAACAGCCGCACAAGCTCCGCCGGCGTGCGACGCCGCTCGACCAGCTCGCCGACAATCGGTGCGACGACGTAGTAGTCGAACGGGTCGAACTGGTTGGCCGAGAGCTCGGCCGACGGCGTCAGCGCGAATGTCTCTTCCGGAATGATCTCGCGCTTGTGGCGCTCGTTGACGTACCGCGCGAGCCGATACACGTCGAGCTTCGACAGGTCGCCGATGAGCGAGACGCCGCCGCACATGTCGCCGTAGAGCGTCGCATAACCGAGGGCGATCTCGGTTTCGTTGCCGCATGAGATGAGGAGCGCTCCCGTGTCGTTCGACTCGGCCATCATCAGCAGCCCCCGGATCCGGGCGTGCAGGTTCTCGCGCGTGAAGCCCTGGACGATGGGATGGGCGTGCTGTTCGAAGACCTGCCGTACGTGCTCGTCCACCTCCTGGATGGGGATGACGGTGTAGCCGACGCCGAGCGACTGGGCCAGCCGGCCGGCGATCGAGCGCGTGGCGTCGGTGTTGAAGCGGGAGGGCATGTTGCAGGCCGTCACGTTCGCGGCACCCAGCGCGTCGACCGCAATGGCGAGCGCCAGCGCCGAGTCGATGCCGCCCGAGAGCGCGACGGTCGCCCGGCTGAAGCCGGTCTTCGCCATGTAGTCACCGAGCGCCATCGTCAGTGCGTCATAGGTCTCGCGATTGCGATCGACCGGCGGAAGCGTCACCGCCGGGGCCTCGGGGTCGCCGTGCAGCGGGAGATCGACGACGAGGAGTTCCTCCGTGAACTGGCGGCCAATCGCGAGGAGTCGTCCGCGGCCGTCGTAGACCAGGCTTTCGCCATCGAAGGGGATGATGTTCTTGCCGTTGTCGGCCGCGCCGGTGGTGTTGATGTAGACGAGCGGTGTGCCGAGCGCCTGGATGTGGGCGCGGATCACGGCGTCGCGCGCGTGGCGCTTGCCGGGCCAGAAGGGGGAGGCGTTGATGTTGAGGAGCACCTCGGCCCCCTGCGCGGCGAGCTCCGCCAGCGGTTTGATGTGGTAATACTCGTCCCACAGGTCTTCGCAGATGGACACGCCCAGGCGGACGCTTCCGCCGGCGACGAGCGGCACATCCACCGGTACGCGAGAGGGCGCCTGCGCGAAATACCGCTTGTCGTCGAAGTAGCGATAGCTGGGGAGGAGCGTCTTGCGCGAGCGCTGGAGCACCACGCCGTCGCGGACGACCGCTGCGGCGTTGTACTTGCGGACCCCGCCGCTGTCGTTGCGGGCCGCGGCATCGACGTCGATGAAGCCGATGATCGCCGTGATGCCGCGCGCCGCGGCCGCGAGCCGCTGCATGGCGCGCTCGTTCGCGTCGAGGAAGCCGGCATCCTCCACGAGGTCCCCGATGCAGTAGCCCGGGAGCGCCATTTCCGGCGTCAGGATAAGGTCCGCGCCCTGGCGGGCCGCCCCGGTGATGGCGTCGAGGATGCGTGCGGCATTGCCGTCGATGTCGCCGCTCGTCG
Organism: Acidobacteriota bacterium; assembly: GCA_031425515.1. Taxonomy (GTDB): domain Bacteria; phylum Acidobacteriota; class Vicinamibacteria; order Vicinamibacterales; family 2-12-FULL-66-21; genus JALZOC01. Next base: position 3,943 of record JANPJN010000479.1, read on the forward strand.
GGTTCAGCTGGGCGAGTGCAATGCGCATGGGACTTGTGGTGGACGAGCCTCTGACAGGAAAATATCACGGCACATGGAGGACGGGGACACCGCGGCCGATGTCGACGAGATCGTCTATCACGTCGATCCCGAGGCGCGCATCACATATGTGAACAGCCGGTGGGACGCATTCGCCCTGGAAAACGACGGCGCGGAGGTCATCGCTGCGCGCGTGCTCGGGAAGCCGCTCGCCGGTTTCATCGCCGACATGGACACCCGCCACCTCATCGGTCTGATGATGCGGCATGTGTTCAAGACCGGGCGCGCCGTCACCGTGCCGTTCCGCTGCGATGCGCCGGTGTTCCGCCGCCGCATGCAGATGACCATCGAGCCCGGGCCCTCGGGCGTGGTGGTCTTTCGATCGCGACTGCTCGCGGCCGAGGCACGGCCGGCGTTGCAATTGCTCGATAGACGCGTGCCGCGCGCCCCGGAGACGTTGCTGCGCCTTTGCAGCTGGTGCAACCGGGGTCGGCTGGGCGACCGCTGGGCCGAGCTCGAAGAGGTCATCGAGGCGTACGGGCTGTTCGACGCCGACGCCGTCCCCCGGATCACCCACGGCCTGTGCGTCGACTGCGAAAAAGCCGTCCTCGCCTCCTGGCTGGAGGGGGACACACTCAACGACTTACGCTGAAGATGAGTGTCCCCCTAGAACAGATTCTTCAGCTCGTCAGCGGTGGCGGGACTGCCGTACTGATTCAGCTCGAACGCCTCGGCGTACTTGATGCCCCGTCCCTTCTGCTCGCCGTACAGCCGCACCAGCAGATCGCGATACTGATTCGCGACATCCGCGCTCCGCTGCTTGACGGCATCGTTCAGATACGCCTTGCGCGCCACGTCCTCGGTCGGCACGTTCCGCCCGTACCGCGCCTGCCACGAATCGGCGTCCGCAAACTGCGACGTGATTTCGGAGATGCAGTCCCACTTCTTCTGCGCGGCCTCATCGATCCCGACGGCCAGAATCGGATCGAACGGATACGGCTTCTTGAACCCGTCGGAATAGAACAGGAACACGGGATTGCGCGCCGTCGCCTTCGTATACGGAGCAAAGAACGGCGCCGCCACGACGACCGCGGCATCCTCGGCCAGCGTCCCGACCGCGCGGTGATCCGGATGGTAATCCCACGGCCGGTGGGAGAGGACGATGTCGGCCTGCCAGTCGCGAATCAGGTTGACCACCTTCTTCCGCGTGTCCAGGTCCGCCATCAGCTCGCCGTCGTGGATGTCGAGCACGTCGGTCGCCACCCCCAGCTTCGCGTGGCACGCCTCGACTTCCGCCTTGCGCCGCTGCGCGAGCGGCCCGCCGGCCTGCGCGAAGTGGCCGACATCGCCATTGGTGAGGGCCACGAGCTTCACCTTCGCCCCTTTCGCGGCCAGCAGGGCCGCGGTCCCCGCAAACTTCAACTCGGCATCGTCGGGATGCGCACCGAACGCGATGACTCGCAGCGGCCGATCGGTGGGAATCTGAGCCGCCAGCGACGCCACGCCGAAAAGAGCAAGAGCACACGTACACCAACGCACTGAACGCATCAGGGAACCTCCAGGGAGATCCGAGCGTACCGCGAAAGCCCCGGTGCCCACAAACGGCAGCCGCCGGGCCCGGCACGTGAGCGTTATAATGGCCGCCCGTGGCCGAACCCTCCGACCGGCTGTCGCGCCGCGCGCTGCTCACGACTGTGGTCCTGCCCGCGCTCGCGGCCGCATCCTGCGCCACACGGAGGTCCGTCGCCATCGCCACTCCCCGTGCGACCGACGTCAGCCTGGTCGAGGCGCATCACCAGTTCGAAGAGTACCGCTATCGCGCGCCCTATCAGTTCGGCGGACGATCGGTGGACCGGGTCACGCTGCTGAACGTGACCTGCCGCGTCAGGACAGGGACGGGGCAGGAAAGCTGGGGCTTCGGATCGATGACGCTCGGGAACGCCTGGGCGTTTCCCGCGGCGTCGCAGGACGCCGGCCTCGGCGCCATGCAGGCGCTCGCCGGCGAGCTCGCGCAGGTCACGGCGTCGTGTCAGGAGCGCGGGCATCCGATCGATCTGTTCCGCGTGCTCGAGCCGGCGTACCTCCGCGCCGCCGCGGATCTCTCTCGCACACGCGGCCTGCCCGTCCCGATCCCGAAGCTGTGCACGCTGGTCGTGGCCAGCGCCTTCGAC
>JANPJN010000480.1:0-4337 GCA_031425515.1 Acidobacteriota bacterium
GACGGCAACCCGTGGGAGTTCACGATCCGCGGCATTTACGAGTCGCCGGAGAAAGGCTTCGACAACAGCCAGTTCTTCTTCCACTACGACTATATGAACGAGACGCTGCGCGACCAGGCCTTCGGGCACGACCAGGTGGGCTGGTACGTGATCAAGGTCGCGGACCCGACTCAATCGGAGTCGCTCGCGAAGCGCCTCGACGGGATGTTCGCCAACTCGCCGTCGGAGACGAAGACCGCCACCGAGAAGGCATTCGTCGCCGGCTTCGCCAAGCAGATCGGCGACATCGGCCAGATCATGGTGTGGATCGCGACCGCCGTGCTCTTCACGATCCTGCTGGTCTCGGCCAACACCATGGCGCAGGCCATCCGCGAGCGCACGAACGAACTCGCGGTGCTGAAGACGCTCGGGTTCAGCGACGTCAGGATCCTCAGTCTCGTCCTGGCGGAGTCGTGCCTGGTCGCGTTCATCGGCGGAACGGCCGGCCTGCTGCTCGGATGGCTCGTTGTCTCGTACGCGGGCGATCCGACCAACGGCATGATCCCCCCGCTCTATCTGCCCGGACGCGATGTCTTACTTGGCATCGCCATCATCGTCACACTCGGACTGGCGACCGGGCTCATTCCGGCGCTGCAGGCGAGCCGGCTCAAGATCGTCGACGCATTGCGGAGGGGCTGAAATGTTCTCGCAGATCATCGCCGTCACCAGCGTCAACCTCCGCTCCGTCGGGCAGCGGCTCGGATCCTCCGCCGTCGCCATCTTCGGCATCGTCGGGGTCGTCATCGTGTTTGTCGGTGTGCTGTCGATCGCGGAAGGGTTCCGGAGCGCGATGCAGTCCACGGGCGACGAGAACACGGTGATGATCATGCGGTCGGGCGCCGACAGCGAGATGACGAGCGGGCTCAGTGGCGAACAGGCGCGGCTGATCGAGGAGAAGGCCGGAATCGCGAAGGATGCGTCCGGGCCGCTGGCGTCGGCGGAGCTGCTGGTGATCGTCAACCATCCGCTGCGCCGCAGCGATACCGATGCGAACGTGCCGCTGCGCGGCGTCGGGCTGTCGGCGTTCCGCGTGCACACGAACGTGAAGATTGTCGAGGGGCGGACGTTCCAGCCCGGCCGGAACGAGATCATCGCCGGGCGTGCCGCGACGGGACAGTTCCAGGGGCTCACGGTTGGATCGACGGTCAAGTGGGGCGAGACCACGTGGCAGGTCGTCGGGATCTTCGAGGCGGGGGGATCGGCGGCCGAGTCCGAGCTGTGGTGCGATGCGAAGGTGCTCCAGCCGGCGTATCGACGCGGCAACTCGTATCAGTCGGTGTACGGGAAGCTGGCGTCGCCCGACTCGTTCAACACGCTGAAGGATGCACTCACGACCGACCCGCGGATCAGCGTCACGATGATGCGCGAGCCCGAGTACTACGCGCGGCAGTCGCAGACGCTGCAGACCGTCATCCGGACGATCGGCTTCGCGATTGCCGGGCTGATGGGCATCGGCGCGGTGTTCGGCGCCGTCAACACGATGTACAACGCCGTCGCCAGCCGCGGGCGCGAGATTGCGACGCTGCGCGCGCTGGGCTTCGGGAGCGTGCCGGTGGTCATTTCGGTCCTCGCCGAGGCGGTGGTCCTGAGCCTGATCGGCGGCGCCATCGGGGGGCTGCTGGCGTGGGCCGCGTTCGACGGCTACCAGACGTCCACGATGAATTTCCAGTCTTTCAGCCAGGTGGCGTTTGCGTTCGCCGTCACGCCGGCGCTGCTCGCCCGCGGGCTGTTCTACGCCGTCATCATGGGCGTGCTCGGCGGCCTGCTGCCGGCTCTGCGCGCCGCCCGTCTCCCGATCACGACGGCCCTGCGCCAGCTGTAAGCGCCGATCCGGCCTGGTTTCGTCGTTCGTCCAGTCGTATCAACGACTTACGGCAAAGATGAGTGTCCCCCTACCGGAGGGTGTCGATGGCGGAGGCGCGGGCGATGCGCCACTGGCCGGACGCCTGGGTCATCTCCAGGACGAACTCCCTCGCGTCGATGGACGCCTGGCCTGACGCATCGGCGGCCCTGGCGAAACTCGCCGTCAGGCTCACGTCGGCCAGCCCCGGCCCGCGCCCGAACGTCACCCCCACATCGTCGAACCGCACGTTCGCATCGCTCGTGCGCCGTTCGAGACGGGCGGCCATGCCGACGAGCGTGCTGCGCCCGACGATGGGTGACGTGCCCTCGCCGAGATCCACAACGACGTCGTCTGTGAAGTAGCCGCCGATGTCCGCCGCGCGGGAGACGGCGGCCAGCCCTTCCCCGCCGGGTCGGTTCAGATCGCCGGCCAGTGCGGTGAGGCGGCTGCGGACTGCGCGTTCATCCGCCGAGCCCCAGCGCTGCCAGACGAGAAAGACGCAGAGGACCGCGGCGAGCGCCGCGGCGATGCGGGGGAACGTCAGCGTCAAAAGATCAGGCTCCCGAGGATACGGTTCGTGCTGACGCGGCCGAAGTCGTGATCGCCGGCGCGCATGCCACGATTGTCGCCGATCGCGTAATACTCGTCGGCCGTCAGCGAGACCTCCGGAACGTTCCAGGCCGCCCGGCTCCGCACGTAGGGCTCGCTGAGGGGCCGGCCGTCGATGTAGACCAGGCCGTCATCTATTCGCAGGCGCTCGCCCGGCAGCGCGACGATCCGCTTGACGTAGACGACGTTGGGGCCGGCGAGTCGGATGGCGACCACGTCACCGCGCGCGGGGCCGCGGCGCCAGTAGGCGAGGCGATTGACGAGGGTCAGTCTGCCGGACTGGTAGGCCGGCAGCATGCTGATACCGTCCGTCCGGACGGGGAGCAGCACCCAGCCGAAGAGAACGACGCTGAGCACCGCGAGAACGAGGATCCTCACGGCCGTGCGTCGGGGGTTCGATCCGAAAGCGATTCGTCGGGCGAGGCTCACCAGGGGTTCCGCAGCGAGAGTAGCAGACGCGGCGTCCCCGGCGACAGGGTTCGGGGCCAGCGCGCGCTAACGCGCCCGCCGTGCGTAGGGCGCCACGAGACCCGCGGAGTCGCTCAGCACCGGGACGTAGATGATTCCCGGTGCGCTCCGGTCCTCGTAGACCGGAAGGCCGTTGCGCTCGCCGGTTTTCGCGAAGCGGGCAGCGTCCCACGCGACGGGTGCGCCGCTGCTGAACCACTGTGCGCCGGCGTAGTCGATGTAGATGCCGTTCTTCGCGTCCGTGCGCTGGGGGAGCCTCGTCGCCGCTGCGGTGCGGCGCGTGCGGCTGGAAACTGACGGTGAAGCCGCGGCCCGGGCGGCAACTGCCGCTGTCGGAGTGAGGACGCCGCGGTGCGTGACAGCGGCGGGAGTAGCGGCCGCCCCGCGGACAGTATCGGCGGGTGAGGACAGAGAGCCGGTCGTGCCAACGGGCTGAGGGGTCGAGATGGCCACGGCCGCGGGAGTCTGGGACGCGACGACCGGCGGAGCGGCGGCCTGCGGACCGGTGCTGACGTCCACGCGCACGGCATCCTGAAACGTGACGGCCGGGTCCGACGCCAGCGCAATGGGGAACGAGGGCGCAGAACTGCCTGTCGTGCCGGCAAGATCACCGTCCCGACGCCGCTCGTAGGGCTGCATCAGGCCGCCGCCGACCGGCACAAAGACGACGCTGTTGGGCTCGATGGTGGTCCTTGTATAGAGCGGGACGCGGTTGAACTCGCCGCTGCGGACCATTTCCGAGGGCAGGAAGTGGACACGGGGCCCGGCCGGGTAATAGGTCCGTCCGGCAAATGTCACAGGACTGCCGTCCAGATACCAGGATTCGGCGCCGGCGGTGACCAGCGGCGGGGGGGTGCCCGTCATCGTGGATTGCGCGGCAGCCGGGCCGGCGAGAGAAGTCGTGATCGCGCAGCAGATTAGCAGGCGTGCCGGTAAGGTCATGGTGTGCTCCGTCCTTCATCCATACCAGCGCCGTGCCAGCGTCCGTCCTGGATCAGCGCGGGTTGCGCCTGGTCCAGTAGCGGGAGAGGCCCTGCCACGAATAGTCCAGCCGTCCGGCGCGGCTGTACTTCTCGGCCTCCTGCTCGCCAACCTTGCGTCTGAGCTCGGTCAGCGCCTCCTGAACGAACGCCGCGAGCCTCTGCGACTCGTCCAGCGACGGGTCCGTCAGGAGGCGACGGACGCTGGCGCTCCAGAGGGTGAGACGGTCGGCCATGTCGGTGAAGTGGAGGCGCGCCCCGTGACAGGGGCCGAAATGCGTCAGGAACAGCGTGTCGGGGTCCCAGGCCAGGATGCGGGCCTCGCACGTGCGCCAGGCCTCGAGGTCGAAGTCGGGCGGCGGGGACGGCGGCATCACGCACAGCCGCTCGCCGCCCCG
>JANPJN010000481.1:0-2433 GCA_031425515.1 Acidobacteriota bacterium
CAACCCCGGCATCGGCGACAACGACCCCTCGCCTCCGGGCTCCGGGTCGCTCGGCAGTCTCGACCTCGTCAAGAAGCTCGTGGCCCACGGCGCCAGTGTGAACGCGAGAATGACGAAGAAGGCGAATCTGAACAACACCCGCCTGAACGAAATCGGCGCGACGCCGTTCTTCCTTGCCGCGCTGACGGCCGACGCCGAATTGATGCGCACGCTGGCCGCGCTCGGCGCCGATCCCACCCTGACGAATGCCGACAACAGCACCCCGTTGATGGCGGCCGCCGGTCTCGCGACCCGTTCGCCCGGCGAGGATGCAGGAACGGAGCGCGAAGTGCTCGAGGCGTTGCAGGTCGCCCTCGACCTCGGCGCGGACATCAACGCGGTGGACACCAACGGCGAGACCGCCATGCACGCCGCCGCCTACAAGAACCTCCCGCTCGTGGTGAAGTTTCTCGCCGCGAAGCGCGCCCGCATCGAGCTCTGGAACCAGCCGAACAAGTTCGGCTGGACGCCGCTGGCCATCGCCGCAGGCTACCGGTTCGGGAACTTCAAGCCATCACCCGAGACCGACGCGGCGCTGCGCGAGACGATGCTGGCGGCCGGCGTGACGCCTCCGAAAACCGTCGTCGCCACCACGCGCCAAATTTACTAGAGCGCTACAGCCCGAAGCACAGGATGTTCGGGCCCGCCGCGACCGCGACGTACTGCCGTCCGGCTGCGACGAACGTCATGGGCGACGCCTTCATCCTCACGTTGGTCGGAAACTGCCAGAGCGTCCGGCCATCCTTCTGGTCGACCGCGGCGAAACCGCCGTTCGGCTGGCCGTAGAAGATCACGCCGCCGGCCGTCGCCAGCACGCCGCTCCACGTCTTGGCGCGCGCGGCGCCGGGCTGCGGCACCTCCCAGACGACGGCGCCGGTTTCGATGTTGAGCGCCCGCAGGAAGCGCTGCCCGGTCTGATTGGGGTAGCCGCCGGGCTTGTCGCCCACGCACTCTTCGAGCGCCAGCATGTAGTAGAGGCCGGTCAACGGTGAGTACGCCGTGGACGACCAGTTCGCCGCATCACTCGGACAGGCGCGCGGATCCCGCACGACGGGCCGCCCGTCGGCGCCGATGCCCGACGCCCAGTCCACGCGGCGCAGAAAAGGCTTCGCCAGAAGCACGGCGCCGCTGGTTCGATCGAGCACGTAGAAGAACCCGTTCCGATCGGCGTGGAGCAGGAGCTTCGCCGGCGCGCCGCGATAGACCGTGTCCACCAGCACGTTGGGCTCGGTGGCGTCGCGGTCCAGCAGATCGTGCGGCGTGAACTGATAGTGCCACTTCAGAGCGCCGGTGGTGCCGTTCAGAGCCAGCACAGCGTTCGTGTAGAGATTGTCGCCGCCGCGATCGACCTCGCTGAAGGCCGGCCAGGGGTTGCCGGTGGCCCAGTACAGCGTGTCGGATGGCGCATCGAACGATCCCGTCAGCCAGGTGGACCCGCCGCCGGTGATCGGTTCCTTCCCCTGCCACGAGTCGCTCCCGGGCTCGCCGCGACGGGGCACCGTCCAGGTCCGCCAGACGAGCGCGCCGTCCGACGGACCAAACGCGGCGACGAACCCACGGATCCCCGCATCCGCGCCCGATACGCCGACGACGACCGTGTCGTGGACGATGAGCGGGGCCAGGCTGCCGCCGTAGTGCTGACCTGTGGTGTCGGGGGCGATCGGCACGTCCCAGAGCAGCCGTCCGCTGGCGCGATCGAGCGCCAGCAGGTGCGCGTTGTCCGTCACGAAGAAGATGCGATCGCGAAGCAGCGCGACCCCGCGGTTGGTCCCGAGGCGCGCATCGCCGACCATGCCGGGAGTGGGCGGACGCGAATAGTGCCAGACCGACGTTCCGGTCGTCGCGTCGATCGCGAACACCTGATTCGGTCCCGTCACATACAGGAAGCCGTCCGCCGCCAGCGGCGTGGTCTCCAGGCCGAAGTACTGGATGGGGAACACCCATTTCAGCTCGAGGGACGCGACGTTGGCCCTGGTGATCTGCCGGAGGGGGCTGTACCGATTGCCGGAGTCGGATCCGTTATACGTGCGCCAGTCGCCCGGCTGCGGGGCCCCCCACACGACGGCTGCGGCAGGCGGGCCAACCGGCGCGGGCCGAAGAATGGTCTCGGAGTTGATGCGCTGCAGGTACCGGACGAGCGTCGCGCGGTCCTCGTCTGGCAGGTCGGCGAATGCCGGCATGCCCGACGCCGGATTGCCGCGCTGCAGGAAGGCGGCGATCTGCTCGGCCGACTGCTCCGCGACCCGGTGGTTCATCGCAAGCGCCGGACCCTTCGCCGATCCCTGCCCCGCATCCCCGTGGCAGCCCGCGCACTGGAGGGCAAAGACCGGTGGCCCCTGCGACTGAAGCGCCCTGGCCACTGGGGCCGTGGCGTTGAGCGGCGCGGTCGTCGGG
>JANPJN010000482.1:0-2691 GCA_031425515.1 Acidobacteriota bacterium
TCGTGCGACAGGACGCGGACGATACGTTGCCATGCTTGCTGTTCCTGCTCACGCAGCGCGCGGCTCAGATCGGCGAAGACGAGCAGGTGATGCGGCTTGCCGTCGCGGCGGAAGCTCGATCGGCGCAGCTCGAGCCGGCCGCTGTCTGGGCCGAAGGGCCGGTCGAGGAGCCGCGGGGTGTCCCCTTCGAGGCAGCTGACGAGCCCGAGGTCCTCCGCCTTCCGGCCGAGCAGCGCCGCCGCCCGTTCGGCGAGCAGCCGCTCGCCGGCCTGGTTGACGAGGACGAGGCAGTGATCCATGTCGAAGGCAAAGACCGCCACATCGATCGCCCCCATCACGCTCTGGAGGAGGGCGGTGGACTCCACCGCCTCGGTGCGCTGGCGCTGGAGGGTGTCGCCGAGCGCGTTGATCTCGCCCATCACGAGGTCTACCGCGCTGCCGCTCTTCGCCGTCGCGCCGCGGATGGAGTAGTCCCCCTCGCGCAGCGCGCCGAGGAGGTTGGCCTGGAGGAAGAGCAGGCGCTGCGCGCGTTGGAACGCCACGGCCGCGCAGCCGAACCAGGCGAACAGAACGACCGCCGTCACGGTCCAGCGGACCTCGAAGCTGTGCGGCTGTCTCCAGGTCAGATAGCCCGCCAGCGCCGCGGCGGGCAGGCCTCCGAGCACGACGAGCAGGAACACCGACTGCTCGAGGCTGCGTGCCGGGCGGGGCCGGCCCTCGTGGGAGGCGTCGAGCGGATGTCTCATGCGATGGGCCCGCGGTGCGGTGGGAAGGAGGATACGATACAGCCGCTCATCATCGCATGTCTCCGCAGACCGCCATCACTCCCGCTCGCGTGCTCGTGGCCGACGATCAGCCGGACGTGCTGGAGGCCCTGCGCTGGCTCCTGTCCATGGAGGGCTACGAGACGCAGTTCGTCAGCTCGATCGACGCGGTCATGGAGCAGCTGCGCGCCGGGCCGTTCGATCTGCTGCTGATGGATCTGAACTATACCCGCGACACGACGTCCGGGCGGGAAGGGCTCGAGCTCATCGTGCGTGTGCGCGCCCACGACCCCGCGCTCCCGATCGTCGTCATGACCGGGTGGGGGAGCATCGAGACGGCGGTCGAGGCCATGCGGCGCGGCGCGCGCAGCTTCGTGCAGAAGCCCTGGGAGAACGTCACGCTGCTCGAGATCGTCGCCCGCGAGATTGCCGACGCGCGGGCGGCCAGACGCCGGGATCACGAGCATCAGCGCGAGTTCGAGGATGCGCGGCTCATCCAGCGCGGGCTGCTGCCGCGGAGCGTGCCGTCGGTGGCGGGGCTGGAGGTGGCGGCTGCGTGGCAGCCGGCCAACGGCGTCGGCGGCGACTGTTTCGACACCCTGGCGTTTGGCGCGAGCCTCGGCATCTCTGTCGCCGACGTGGCGGGCAAGGGGCTGCCCGCCGCGCTGCTGATGTCGAACCTGCAGGCGGCCGTCCGTGCGTTCGCGCGCGAAGCCGAACCGCCGGCGTCGGTCTGCGGCAGCGTGAACCGCCTGCTCTGCCGCAACATGACGAGCGGGCGCTTCGCCTCGTTCTGCTACGCCCTCGTAGACGGCGCCGCCCGGACGATCGTCTACTCCAACGCGGGCCACAATCCGCCGCTGCTCCTCCGCGCCGACGGATCGGTCGCGCGCCTGACACAGGGCGGGATGGTCCTCGGTATTTTCCCCGACAGTGCCTACACGCAGACAGAGCTCGCGCTTGGTGCAGGGGACCGGCTGCTGTTTTTCACCGACGGCATCACGGAAGCGCGCGATCCCGCAGGCGAGGAGTACGACGAAGCGCGCCTGATTGCCGCCGGCCTCGCCTCGCGCACGCTGCCGGTCGAGGCCTTGAAGGACGCCATTCTCGCCGACGTCAACGGGTTCACCGGCGGACATTTCGAGGATGACGCAACGCTGATTGTCGTGGGGATTGCTTGAGCCGCGGCGCCAGGTTCGCGTCGCCCAGCGCGCATCATTTATCTCGCTGCGCGAGCCGGCGCAGTCCATCCGCACCGGAACCGCTGCTCCGTGTGCTGTTCCGATGGACGGTCCGGCTGCTTCTTCCGCGTAAGCTTGTGAAGGGAAGACTGGCCTACCTGCGCGCCGTTCGGGAGCCGCTCGCGACACCTTTACACCCTTCGGGAGTGGAGACTCCCCGAACGGAAGCGGCTCGCCGAACGATTCGCTTCGAGCAAGCCCCGGCCGTGGTCCGTCAGGACTCTGCAGTCGCGCGCGATGGATGCGAGATCGCACGGCGTCCGGCGTCAATCCGCACGCCTCGGCGATCTCTCCGCACAATCCGCGGTCCGCGTGCGCGCGCGAACAGCGCCGCCGTGGTAGCACGCTCGCAGGCGTGCTTCTTCAACGGCGCGGACTGTGACGTAACTGTGACGTGACCCTGTCGATTCGGCGAGATCTACCGCTGTTTACGGCGATTGATGGAGTAGACGCGATCGCGGTTAAGTGGTTGGCTTCGCAACAGTAATCGAAATCTGCAGCACACCGTCAACAATCGCCAGTGCGATTTCCAAGCGTGCTCCTTCAACCACTCGGACATCTCTCCGCATTTAGAATCAACGACTTGCGAGCGGTCGGACTGAGATTATCTCACACGCCGCCGATTTCCCATGGCCTTCCTCCATCGGGTTTCCTTTCAGCGGTTTACACGGCGCAGTGCCGGCATC